>JAFAPL010001041.1 GCA_019247135.1 Chloroflexota bacterium
CATCGACGACTTTCACTGTCCCGGCCACAAGTTCCGCTCGATTCGCGGTGAGTGGACCGCGCAGTCGTATTACGACGAAAGCTACGACTATCTCGCTTTCCGCGACCTCGTTCTTCGACCGCTCGGCCCAGGTGGTAACTGCCGCGTTCGCACAGCCCTGTTCGATTCGTTTCACGACGTGCCCTTTACGGAGCAGTGGCTTGTCGCATCAGAGCAAGCAATTCTCATTGTGGACGGCGCGTACCTCCAGCGCGAAGAATTACGCGGTCATTGGGACTACCTGATATGGCTCCAGGTGGACACCGAAACCATGATCGCTCGCGCACGCCAACGCGACGTCGCGTGGGTGGGTTCAGCAGAGGAGGTGGAGCACCGGTATCGAACGCGGATGGTCCAGACGCATGCGCTCTACGAATCGCTGGTGGACCCGGCGGCACACGCCGACGCGGTGATTGATACCAGCGATCTCAATGCGCTGCGATTGGAGCGGCTTGCCTACGCGCCGGTGCTGTCCGACGGCGTTGTCGTTCTCGACTGCCTGACGGTTACCGACGCGTACACTCATTGGGCGGGCGAAGACGACGAGCAGGCACGCCGTTTCGGCTGGTACCCGCGCCGCTCAACACTGGATGGCGTGCGCGCATACATTCTCGAAAGTCAGCACCAGTGGCGTCAGGATGGAGCGCGTCGCACGCTGGCCATCCGGATGGCCGAGACCAGAACCCTGGTGGGCGGCTGCGAGACGCGCCTGCAGCCCGATGGAAGCGCCGAGGTGTCCTGGTGGATCTATCCTGCGCACCGCCGCCAGGGTTTCGCCACGCGCGGAGTCCGGCTCATGCTTCAGCACTTCTCGAAGCACGTCGGCGTAAGTAGGTTCGTTGCGTTGATCGAACCTGATAATGATGCCTCGCGCGGCGTGGCACGCAATGCTGGTTTCATTGAGTCTGGCCTCGACACCAGCGGTCCACGTCCCATGCTTCGTCACGAGTACACCGGCTGACGTTTTCCAGTCCGTTCTCGCCCCGGTGAGCTGGTTGGGCGGCGTACGATGTCTCCGATGGGTGCTCGCGAACATGCGCTGCTCCGGTTCCGGGATGCCGGTCTGAGCGAGCAAGTGGTGGTTGCCGCCTTCGTTGGAGGTTCAGTCGCCGCCCACACGGACGACGAGGTTTCTGATCTGGATCTGTATGCGGTTACGCTGGAGCCGGAGTACGAACAATTCTTCAGCCGAAGGCACGCCTTCATGCGCACGTGGGCGCGACCGTTGCTCATGGTCGACACGCTCGACTTCGAGGGCTTGGCGTTCGACATGCTGCACCTTGTCCCTGGACGACGGCGTGTACGGCGAACTGGCTCTCGGTCGTACCGAGAATTTCCGTGTAATGCACGGCGGTCCACATGCAGTCCTCGTCAACAAGATTGCGCTGCTCAGCGGCGTCAGCTTTTCAAAGCACGTCCCGACCCGCTCTGAGCTTCGGCAAGAAGCGGAGCATCACCTGAATTGGTTCTGGTTCGACTATCTTCAATTCCGCAAGCAGCATCATCGCGGGCGTTCGGTCGCTGCCGCGAACGTGCTCGGTCGTCTTCGCGCACAGTGTGCGAGCTTGCTCGCCCTCGCCGATGCTGAGAAGCTGAACATCGACGTAGTCGGAATGAACGAGCGTCTCGGTGCCACCCTGGAGCCGGACGATTCCGCGCGTGGCGTTAGGGCGGTCGCGCTGATGCACTAGGAGCTTGGCCCGGCTATCGCGGCGCACTTCGGCCTCGAGTATCCGTCTGAACTGGCCGACCTGCTCCTGAGACGCTGAGCACGGCGTCCCCTCAGTTGCACTGGTTCAGCTGCTCGGCGTGCTCCGCCTGGTACTCATCACTCAAGCGGTCCCAGGCGTCGCGATTCCGCCGCGCGTTTTGTGAGAGGCTCATGGCTTAAGACCAGAGTGTGCGCCGTAGCGTCGCCTCACGCTCGCAATACGAGCGAAGAAGCGCACGGCGGTGGACGGCAGAGCCCTGAGCCTCTGCGCAGCTGGCCTGCTCGCGAGGGCAAACTGCCGTGGACCTCGCGTTCGCTGGGCCAGGGCATCGCGGTAGGCTGGTTCGCAGCGACATCATGCTCTCTCAGCTGTCACGAGAGGATTTGCGCCACGTTCTTGAGGCCGTCCTGCGTGGCCGAACAGCCTTGCCCCCCAGCACCGATCGCGATAGTTGGCAGCGTGCCAGAGAGCGCCTGTCGCAGGCAGTTCTCGCCCGGCTCATCGCGAGTGCAGACGAAACGACGCGAACGGCCATCCCTCCGCTCACCGCGAGCATGTACCTGGATTGCGTGCGCACCGGACAACGTGAGTGGTACGAGCGGCCGCTCTACCAGCGACGGAGCATGCTGGCGCGACTTGTCGTGGGCGAGTGCCTGGAAGGTAGCGGACGCTTCCTCGACACTTTGCTGGACCTCGCCTGGGCGATATGTGAGGAAAGCAGTTGGGCGTTCCCGGCGCACCAGTTGCAGCTGGCTGACCCGGGCCGCCCGTACATCGATCTGATGGCCGCATCAACCGCGCTGGATCTCGCCGAACTGGACGCGCTGCTCGGTTCTCAACTCGACGCCGCGCTTGGCATCCGAATTCGGTACGAAGCCGAGCGGCGTTGCTTTCAACCCTACATCGAGCGCGCGAGCGAGTGGTGGTGGCTTTCTGGTCCGTCGGCTGGTACGAACTGGACTGCCGTGTGCAACGCCGGCGTGCTGGGCGCGGCGGCCTACCTCGAGGCCGACGTGAACCGACTTGCACGGATGCTGGAGCAGGGCCTGACCTCAGTCCAGCTGTATCTCGCATCGTTTGATCCAACCGGCGGCACCTCGGAAGGGCCGAATTACTGGGCCTACGGCTTCGGCGCCTTCACGTTGCTTGCACACGTGCTGGACTGGCGCACTGCCGGCCAGTTGCGCCTGCTCAATGGTCCGCGCATCCCCGAGATCGCGCGGTATCCACTGCGCACACAGCTCAGCCCTGGCCAGCATGTGACGTTCTCCGACTCGCGTCCATCGGTGCGTCTGGAACCCGCGCACCTGGCGTTTCTCGGCCGGGCGCTAAAAGCACCCGAACTGCTTCAGCTCGCTGCGGATCAGCCGGTTGACCCAGGCACGGGTCCCTTCGGCTGGGCGATCCGCAGCCTCCTGTGGCCAATCGAAACCACCAACCTCAGTCGCTTTGCACCGAGCTCGCACGATTGGTGGCCCGGCCTGCAATGGATTATTGCAAGGTACGACCCGTCCGATCCAGATGGACTCGTCCTGGCCGTCAAAGGTGGTCACAACGGTGAGATGCACAACCACAACGATGTTGGCGCCCTGATCGTCCACTCGCGCGGCGAGTCGCTGATCGTGGATCCCGGACCCGGCCGCTACACAAACACGTACTTCACCGATCGCCGCTTCGAACATCCGGCAACAGCCTCGATCGGGCATTCCGTGCCAGCTCCGAACGGGTATCAGCAGCCTTTCGGTGCGGAGTATCGTGCCGAAGTGCTCGAACACATCGCGTCTGCTGAAGCCGACCGGCTTCTACTGGAACTGCGGGATGCATATCCAGCGGAAGCCAACCTCGCATCACTCCGTCGCAGTGTGACACTGGATCGAACCGCGCCAGCCGGCACGATCGAACTGGTTGACGGGGTGACCTTCGCGAACGAGGACGGCACACTGGAATCAGCACTGGTCACGTTCGCACGAGTCGACATCGAGCCATCGCGCGTCACAGTGCATGGTGATCAT
>JAFAPL010001096.1 GCA_019247135.1 Chloroflexota bacterium
CTCGGCAAGCGTCGCCTTTCGCTGTACGAGGTTGCCGCGATCGACCGCGCCAATAGCTGGCAAAGACTGCGCTACATCACCTAGCCGGGGATACGCGGAGTGATCGTGCTGCTGCTCATCCTCCGAGTGGCAACGACGCCGAACACCAGTTTCCAGCCGATGTTTTTTGCAGCGTAACGCGGTTGGCGCGCAAGCCGCCGAACTGCTGACACGTTCAACCTATTTCCATGGTGTGCTCGACGGCCACTGGGCTTCAACGCCGCCGTTGGACTGGTGAAAGGCATCTGTGCCCAGCTCGAGACGGGCCCAGGCGGAGCCGGGCACAGTGCAGTCCAATCGCGACGTCGCAATGACCCACCTGGACAGCGCTGGCCACCGAGGCCGAGGAGCTATGCGTCACGGAAGCCACCTCGGGCCACGTCGTCGAACTGGGCAGCGCCGCCAGCGATGCCACACCACTGCCCCGCACGAGCGTCGCGTTGGCGCTGCTCGCTTTTCTAGCTGGCGTTGTCGTGGCCGCCTTGTTCGCGGCCGGCGTCCGCGCCCTGGCCACTGTGCAGCTACCAGCCGGGAGTCTGCGGCTTGCGCAGGACGCCAATGATGGTCGAGCGGAGGAAGGCGAGCGACTCGGTCGCGTTGACCAGCCGCTCGTAGGCCGTGAAGGCCAGGAATAGGGCCGGCGAGGCCATGCCGTAAGATGGCTCCTTCTCGACGAGCCGCAACTGCTCGACGCGCAGGCCGGCCTGCTGGGCCAGCCGCGTGATCGCGCGCCGCGAGTTCATCGCGTACACCGTCCGATGTGGTCCGTGCGTCTCGGGCGGCAGGTTGCGCAGGCGATTGGCCAGCAGCTCGTGCGCCCGGTGCGGTAGCACGCCGCCGGCGAGGGCGACGTAGTGGAAGCGATTGGGCGTGCGGAACACGTAAGCGCCACCCGGCTCGAGCACGCGGACGACTTCGCCAAGGTGTGTCCACGGGTCATCGACGTGCTCGAGGACGTAGTTCGAGACGCACACATCGAAACTGGCGTCGCCGAAGGGGAAGTGCGAGCCGACCAGGCGCGTCGCGCTGCCGAGCGCGGTGTTGTGGGCGACGTCCGGGTCGGGATCGAGCCCGTGGACCTCCCCTAACGTGGCCAAGAATGTCGAGGTGGGGTTGCTTTCGCCCGCTCCAACTTCGAGGATACGGCTGCCCGGCGGGATGGTGGCGCGGCATAGGGCGTGGAACTCGGCGGTGCCGTTGACCCACCCGTCGGCGGGGTTGTAGAAGCGATCGAGGTAGCGTTGCTGCCACGTCGACGCGCGCCCAGCGCGGGGCCGTGGCGGGCGGCCGGGCATCGCCCGCCGAGTGTAGCAGAGGCTCGGCGCAGCGCTGGGGTGGGGGTGTGGCGGCCGCTGGCGGCAAGCGCGGGGCGAGACTGCCGTCGGCAACTACGATTTGAGTCGCCGTGGCGTGTCCGGGAGCCGCATCATTCTGGCCGCCGTGCTGTTCACGTTGATTTTCTCAGCCGGCCTGATTCCGAATCACCTGCTGTTGAAGCAACTCGGGCTACTCAACAATTACGCTTCGCTGATCCCTGCCAGGCGCCGTCGGTGCGTTCAACCTGGTCGTGGTGCACCAGTTTTTCATCGGGGTGCAAGCGACGCGCTCGACGGATGATTTCGTTCGAGATCGAGACCAGTCACTTTGTAGCCTAGCCGCGCAAATTCCGGCGCATCCCGACCCGCCCCACAGCCAAGGTCTAGCACTCGCCGAACCTCATTGACGGCAAGCGTGACCGGATCCATTTCCCGGGGGCCAAGTTTGATCTTGTTGACGGACTCCGCTATCACTCTCCGGCGATATATGCAGTCGGCTTCCCGCGGCCACGCACATGGAAGCCTCGTGCGCGAGTCTACCCTCGATGCTCAAGGAGATTCAGATTCGTGCAGGGTGTCTGGCGGTCGGCGCCGGGTTGGCGTTGCCGACCACCTTGACGCCGGCGAGCGAGCCGGAGATGCCAAGCCGGATGAGCTGCACGTCGGTCGTGCCGGCTGCCCGCCCGCCGGGACTGAGCGGCCGTGCCGCACGCAACGGCATGAGATGATCGCGCACGAAGCGGGCCGTGTCAGAGACGCCCAGGTTCTGATCGGCTGAATTCGTCAGATCGGTTCCGCCGCCGTTGCTGTGGCGCAGCTGCCAGAGCAGCGAAGGCGCTAACGCCGATGGCGGCGTCGTGCAGGAAGGCGGTGCCCCAGTGTCGGACCAGCCGAACAGGTATCCAAGCAACAGCGTGTCAGCACCGAAGGCAGCCGACTTCCCTGTGTTGCAGTTAGTCGTCTCACCGATGCCGATGGCCGTGACCGGGCCGGAGAAACTCGTAAGGTTGATGTTGCCCTGGCCGCTAGCGAAGTTGCCCTCATCCAGCACCAGTATGCCGGAGCTACCTGGGATGACCATTGAGTCCGGCGGGGTAACTTGACCATTGTCGGCGCCCTGATAGAAGCGCTGCTGCACGACGAGCGTGCCGCCATGCATCTCGTAGAGCGCATCTGAGGCAGTGCTTGCGCCCATGAACTGACGGACTGTGGCGTTGGCAACGTAGTAATCCACGTTGGGGCCGGGATCGTTCATGGCCTGGTTGCCGCCAGAGATGCCGCCATCTTGCAACTGCACGATTGTCGAACTCAGGTTCTCGGCGTCCAGTCCGCGGTGATTATCGCTGCCAGAAGGCATCTCGATGTGCACTAGGCCGCTGGGCTGATCGGCATGATCAATCAGAACGTCGGTGCCCTGTTTCGAGCCGCCGTGCGTCGAATTGACTCCTAGTTCGGCCACCACAGCATGCGAAGGGCCGGGCAGGTGCAGTACCGGGTCGACCCCTGTGCCCGCCGTAATGTCAGAGCCGCCCGTGCTTGACCCGTCGCCCACGAGTACTACGTTCGGCCCAACGTTGAGCGATGACGACGGCACGTACTGACCGAATGGGACGTGCACGATGACGTGCTGAGTACCAGCCTGCGCCAGCGCTGTGGCGATGTCGCCAGATATGACATCAATCACAGGTAACGTGCTACGCGGCGGCGTGCTGATTGTGTACGGGCCAGGATCGTTGACCGTCTGACCCCAGCGGTCATCCAAGCCGTACAGCTCGGCGGTATTCGTGAAGTCGCGGCCCACTCCA
>JAFAPL010001104.1 GCA_019247135.1 Chloroflexota bacterium
TGAGGTCGTGGCAGGGCTCTACTTTCTGTCACACTCGGCGGATCCTCCAGATGAGGGGCTGGTCGAAGCCATGGGCTCGATCGGCACTCAGCTGGGTCGCGTCTTCGAGCGCCAACGGGCGCATGAAGAACTCCTGCGCGCAAGGGACGCGGCCGATGCGGCAAACCAGGCCAAGAGCGCCTTCCTGGCAATGATGAGCCACGAAATCCGGACGCCGATGAACGCGATCATCGGCATGAGTGGCTTGCTGCTCGACTCCGGATTGGAGGGTGAACAACGCGAATTCGCGGAAATCATTCGCGACAGCGGAGATGCTCTGCTGGCGATCATCAATGACATCCTGGACTTCTCAAAGATCGAGTCCGGGATGATGGAGCTGGAGACTCAGCCTTTTGAGCTTCGCGATTGCGTTGAAGCAGTGCTCGATCTACTGGGTCCGGAGGCGGCCAGGAAAGGACTGGACCTGGCATACACGATCGACGACTCGACTCCACCAGTCGTCGTCGGCGATGTGGCACGCGTGCGTCAGGTCCTGCTGAACCTTACCGGCAATGCGGTCAAATTTACCCCCGCTGGCGAGGTTGTCGTATCAGTGAACGCCCGTCCGTTGGGGGACCTGCGCTACGAGATCCAGGCAACTGTCGAGGATACCGGCATCGGTATTCCTGCCGATCGCATCGATCGCCTGTTTCAGCCGTTCAGCCAGATCGACGCATCTGTGACGCGCAGATATGGTGGCACCGGACTGGGCCTGGCGATCAGCCGCCGGCTGGTCGAGCTGATGGGTGGCAGCATGACGGTCGAGAGCGATGTGGATCGCGGCAGTGCGTTTCACTTCACGTTCCTGGCCGAAGCCGCAACCGACGTTGCACCGCGAACGGATCTGCGTGGCGAACGGCCCCGGCTCGTCGGCCGGCGGCTGCTGGTCGTCGATGACAACGCAACCAATCGCCGCATCGTCGCGCGGCAGGTCGAAGCCTGGGGCATGCGTGCAAGCGCGACCGGCTCGCCGGCGGAGGCGCTCGCCTGGTTGCGAAATGGCGCCGAGTTCGACGTCGCTATCCTCGATGTGCATATGCCAGAAATGGATGGCATCACTCTGGCGCGCGAGATCCGCGCCCTGCGTGCGCCAGGTGATCTGCCGATCGTCCTCTTTTCATCACTCGGCCGGCGCGAGGCCGGCGCGGAAGAAGTTGCGCCAGCGGCGTATCTGACCAAGCCGCTCAAACCCTCCAGCCTGCTCGATACGCTCATGAACGTGGTGGCTCTTCAGCCACGCCGAAGGCAGGAACCGGAGCGGCCGAGGCCGCGGTATGAGAGCGACCTGGGCACCCGTTTCCCACTCCGCATCCTGGTCGCTGAAGACAACGCAGCGAATCAGAAGCTCTTCGTACGTATGCTCACCCAACTGGCGTACCGCCCAGACGTCGCGGGCAATGGCACCGAAGTCCTCGAGGCGCTCGCACGCCAACACTACGACGTGATCTTCATGGACGTGCAGATGCCGGAGCTCGATGGTCTGGAGGCCACTCGCCGAATCCGTGCAGAGTGGCCCGCCAGCGAGCAGCCACGCGTCGTGGCAATGACCGCGAACGCGCTCCAGGGCGATCGGGAGATGTGTCTCGCGGCCGGCATGGATGACTACATCAGCAAACCCGTAAGGGTTGACGAGCTCATGCGAGCTTTGCGCGACAGCGCGCGGGCACGGCTCGAGGTCTGACGCGCTGGGACAGAATGAGCATGACCACGACGAAGGAGAAGGTTGTCGATCTGGCGGCCGAGGTGCAGCGGCTCGAAACGGAGCTCGAACAAATGACGGTCGAGCTGATCGGGGTGCAGGACCAGCTTCTGGCAGTGTTCGACCTGGCGCGCGCCACGCGCCGCGGGCTCAATCTGGATTCGGTGCTGGTCGACCTCGTGGAGGAGGTCCGCCGGCTCGCCGGAGCCGAGCTCGCGTTCGTCGTCCTGACCGATCCGCGCACCGATGAGCTGGTCTGTCATCCGCCGGTTGTCGGTGAGCTGCGAGCATTGTTCGAGCTCGTCCATCGGTGGACCACCGCGGCCGGTGCATCGCTCGTTGCGAACGCACCTACCGACCTGCCGGTCAGCATGCAACCGGGATTGAAACTGCGCAACATCGTCGCGGCGCCAGTCACGGTGTACGGGCAGCCGCATGCGGTGCTGGGCGTCCTGAACCGACGCGATGGTGATTTTTCAGCAGGCACGGTGAAGTTGCTCGAAGCACTGGCCGAACAGACCGGCGCGATCGTGGAGACCTCGCTGGGGCACGAGCAAGACCTCGAACGGGAGCGCCTGGAGCGCGAGATGCAACTGGCCGCGGTGATGCAGGCGAGCCTCATGGCGCAGGGCATGCCCCAGATACCGGGCATCGAACTGGTCGGGCGTTACCGGCCAGCCACCGAGGTCGGCGGCGATTTCTATGACGCACGTCTGCGCAGAGATGGCCGGTTGTCCTTTGTGGTCGCCGATGTCAGTGGCAAGGGCCTGGCGGCCGCCATGCTGATGGGCATTTCGCGGACTGTGCTGCGTGTAGCAGGGTTGCTCGTCCGCACGGCTGCCGGAGTGATCGACCAGTCCAATCTTCATCTCTATGAGGACCTGACCGGAGTGGGCAACTTCGTCACGGCCTTCGCGGGCCACTACAGTCCCGAGGCGCACACGCTCACCTACGCGAATGCCGGCCACTCGCCAGTCGTGTACAGGCCGCGTTCAGGTCAGGCGCGGCTGCTGGCGGCCACGTGTATGCCGCTCGGCATCGTTCCGGATCTCGATCCACAGCAGCTGACAGTTCCGCTCGAGCCTGGAGAGCTGTTGGTGGTGGCGACCGACGGCTTCCCAGAGGCGACCAGTCCCGACGAGCAGCTATTCGGATACGACCGATTTCTTTCGCTCGTGGACGAGTTTTCTCAGCTGCCCGCAGCGGCCGTCGCGGACGAGCTTTTTGCGGCCGTAGATCGTTTCAGCGCAGGGCGGCCGCAGGACGACGATCAGACCTTGATCATCATCAAGGCTCACGAAGATCGGTCGGCCTGATGGCGATGGTCCTCGTGGCAGATGACGACCCGGTGAGTCGTCGGATTCTCAGCCACATCATTGGACGGTCAGGGCATGAGGTCGTCAGTGCTGAAAACGGGCGACAGGCGCTCGATCGCCTGGCGGAACACGCCGCCGACCTGCTCATACTCGACTTATCAATGCCCGAGGTGGATGGGCTCACGGTGCTCAGAGAGGCGCGCGCGGACGAGCGCTATCGCGATCTCCCCATCATCATGTTGACCGCGAGCGGGCTGGACCGCGATGCTCGAGCAGCGCGCGCCGAGGGCGTGACCGAGTTCTTGACCAAGCCGTTCCGCTCGGAAGCGCTGGTCGAGATGCTGCAGCGCCTGCTCGGCTCTACCTGAGGCAGCCGCGTGTCTGGTTCACGTTCGCTGCCTGTCCCCGGTAGCATCGATCAGGTGACACAGTCCGGCGATGGAGAGGAGGTGACGATGGCCAGCTACACGCGTGGTCTGAATCGATTTCAGACCTGAGCGACTGCTTTCAGGCGTGCTGTCAGCATGCCACGAGGCAAACGTACGCCAGTGACGGCCGTTCGTCCCTCGCCGCCAGACGCGCTGCCACACAGGTAGTGTTTCCGAACTAGCGCGCAGGCGCGAACTCCGTCCAGGATCCCGTTATCCGTGTGCCCTTCCGTCACGCGTCATTCAAGCTGTGGAGTTTCGCTGTTGGCTACAACCAGTCGTCCTGCTGCGCCGACGACACCCGCCGTACGCCGCGAAGCGCTGCTCGGGGTCGGGCTCCTGCTGCTGATCGCCGTGGTTGGTCTGTTCGTCGTCAAGTGGCAGCCGTACTACCTGCGGGCGTTCACGGCCGCGAACAATCACTCGATAGGCGCGTCGATCGTCACAGGCACGGCCGCGGCGCCGCCCGAGGCGTCCCTACTCGCCGCCTGGGAGTACGCTCGGGCCTACTTTCTCGCCATCTGGCAAGCGATGGTGCTCGGGCTCTTGCTCGCCGCCACGCTCGAGTCCTCGGTGCCAAGCGACTTCCTGGTGCGCTGGCTCGGTTCCGGCACGCGCCGATCCTCACTCTTGGGCGGCGTGCTCAGCCTGCCAGGCATGATGTGCACCTGCTGCACGGCCCCAGTGGCCATCGGTCTGCGACGCAGTGGGGCATCTCTGGGTGCCGCGACCGCGTTCTTCCTCGGCAATCCGACCCTGAATCCGGCGGTGCTCGTTTTTTTGCTGTTCACCCTGGGCTGGCGCTGGGCGCTGCTGCGTCTGGTGCTGGGCATCGTGCTCGTGTTCGGCGGCGCTTGGGCCGCGATACGCCTGGGCGGGAGTCTGGCAGGCCCGACGCCGGTGGAAGCGCAACCGGCTTCAGCGCCGACCGGACCCTGGCTCGGGCGCTGGTTGCGTGCTCTGGGACGACTGGTCGTGCAGCTGGTCCCCGAGTACATCGTGATCGTCGGGCTGCTGGGTTTTGCCCGCGCATTTCTTTTTCCGACCGCAGGCCCTGACCTCGGCAACAGCCTGCCTGTCATGATTGGCCTGGCAATAGCAGGCACGCTATTCGTGATTCCCACGGCCGGCGAGATTCCCATCATTCAAACGATGCTCGGCTTCGGCATGGGGGCAGGTCCAGCTGGCGTGCTGCTGCTCACGCTCGCGCCGGTGAGTCTGCCTTCACTGGTCATGGTGGGCCGCGCGTTCCCGGTACGGTTGCTGGTTGGCCTGGGGGTGTGGATCGCGCTGCTTGGCCTGGTCGCTGGCGGGCTGGCGATTTTCGGCGGAATTTGACCACCCGAGGACCGAAGCAGCGCGTTATCGACAACAGTGCAGTTGTTTGGTTACCGTTTCAACAAGTGACAACAGCAACACGAACCTCCAAGGCTTCTTCGCGCGGCCGCACCCGCGCGTCTGCTGATGATCGCGGAGCTCCGTCTCGTTCCCGCAATCAGGAGCTGCAGCTCGACGTCATGACCATCACGCCCGAGATTGCCCAGGAGTGGCTCGATCGCGGCGGCACCAATCGCAAGATCACGCGCCGCAGAATCGAGGCCATGGCCGCCGCCATTCAGCGCGGCGAGTGGCAGCTCACCGGTGAAGCCATCAAACTCGACGATCAGGGGCGTGTGCGCGACGGCCAGAATCGCTTGCATGCCATCGTTGAAGCCGGTATTCCGGTTCGCTCGGTGGTCGCGCATGGCGTGACTGAAGACGCGTTCGACGTCATGGATACCGGGCGATCGCGCAATGCAGCCGACGTGCTGCACATCCACGGTTATCCGTCGCAGAACGCACTCGCGGCGGCGGCTCGCGGGCTGATGTTCATCGAGCGCTACGGCAGGGTGTTTCCGACGCAGCGCGACTCACACCTGTACATCACGCCTGTGACCACGCTGCAGTACGTCGAGGACCATCCCGAGATC
>JAFAPL010001119.1 GCA_019247135.1 Chloroflexota bacterium
CTCCGACCACACGCTGCGCAACTGGTTGCGTCAGACTGATATTGATGCAGGTCGTCGCCAGGATGGCCTCACGACCGCCGAGCGGGACGAGCTCCGTCGGTTACGCGCAGACAACCGAGCCGAATGCGTTATGGGTCGCCGACATCACATAGCTGCCCACCTGGCAGGGCTTCCTCTTTCTGGCCGCCATCGTTGACGCATACAGCAGGCGTGTCGTTGGCTGGAGCATGGCTAGCCATCTCCGGACCGAACTGGTGCTGGATGCGCTCGCGATGGACTCGTGGAACCGTCGAGCTGGCCCGGCCTGATCCGCCACAGCGATCACGGCCCGCAGTACACGAGCTTGGCGTGAACTGATCGACTGCAGCCGGTGGACGACGCATGCCCACGCCAGGACGGCGGTCTTCGAACACATCGAGTGCTTCAACAATGCCCGCCGTCGTCACTCGGCTGTCAACTACCTCCGCCCTGCCGAGTTCGAAAGGAGCATGCTCCGCTCGCCCATCGCTGCCTCACCATGAGCGTCCACAATCTTCGATTGCCTGCACGACATGGGCAGTCCCGTTGGCGCCATGCGTCACGCGGCGCGGTCGCTGGCCGAGGGCGGTGCGGCACCTGGCACGATCGCCACCAACGCTGCCTTGCAAGAGGTCCCCGCGGCGGGTTCGCCCACTTCCGTCGCGCGACGCAGACGCCGTTCAACCCTGTCTTCGAGGCACGTCGATAGCTTGTGAGGCCCTTTAGCCCTCTTGCGGACCGGTCAGCCGACGGTGCAGCGCATGCATCTGGATGTCCAGCTTCGTCCCCGCGGATGACCTGACGAGAAAACCATCCTCCGGCTCCGTCCGCACCGAGATAAATGCTGGTCCGCGGCTCTTCAAGATGTCCGGGAGTCTGGCGGCGAACTGGTCAGAGTCATCGAACCTCAGCGACTGCACATAGCCGGCCGCACGAGCCATCTCCGCCAGATCGAAACGCCCTTCACCCGGTAACGGCTGACTGCCGGAGGTTTCGTACACCCCATTTTCGAACACGAAGTGATACAGGTTCGCTGGCGCCGCACCGGCGATCGTCACCAGCGAGCCCAATTGCATCAGGAGGCTCCCGTCACCGTCGACGATGATGACCCGTCGCTCCGGTTTAGCCAGCGCAATCCCGAGCGCAATGGCCGAAGCGGCCCCCATGCAGCCGACGATATCCAGGTGGTCCGGTATCTCGTTGGCCGGCTCCGGTACCGCGGCGCGCCAGGCGCCGATGGCCTGCTCGGTGGTGACGGTAATGGCATCTCCACGTTCCGCAACCAGTGCCGCAATCGCGTCGCGACGGTGCATTATTCGCTCGTGGGTGCCCCGACCAGGACCACGGCAGGTCCGCTGTGTTCGACGCTGTGGCGGTATGCCTCTCGCAGTGCCGGCAGTTGCTCCGGACCTTCCATCGGAAAATAGGCGACGCCCCACGCGTCGAGCGTCGGCTCGATGACGTTGATGGCGCGAGCCGCATTCTGCCGCGCGGTGCGCGTGATATCTCGACCGAAATAGCCGACGAGCATGCATGTCGGAATGCGGCCGTCCATCGGCAATGCCTTCAGGTTGTTCATCGCCGCCAACAGTCCCACGTGTTGAATGGAGATCACCGGCCGTTGGCCGCCAATCCAGAGTCCCGCGTGGATGGCGATCGCTTCGTCTTCAGTGCACGCGGTCAGGACGCGGATTCTGGATTGTCGGGCGAGCGCGGCCAGCAGTGTGCGCTGGTGTGTATCAGGAACGTTGATGACATGCGTTACATTGAGTTCGTAGAGCACGTCCAGGATCGCGCCGGCCGAGACGGGCCGGGCGACAGCTTCCGCCTGAGCCACGCGAACCACGCTGCCATGATAGCTGGACCCCGTTGCGGAGGGCTCACGGGGCAACTCGGGCACCAGTTCGCGGGCTACCGCTGTTGCGTCCAGATTCTTCAACCTGGGTTTGATTGCTCTGGCTAGTCGAAGCGTCAGCCCGCAAGAAGCTCCTGCTCGGATTCGACGGCGTTGCGCACCAGCGCCGCGTAGCGATAGGCAGCGTGGACGAACTTGCCATACGGCATCGTCAGGAACAGCCCGGCAACCAGCCCGAGGTGCACCGCCAGCAGGCTCCCCATCTCCGCCGAGTCTCGCCTGACCAGCAATGCGAGTCCGGTGACTGACGTGAAAAAGAGCAGCACCAGGAAGGCAACGTCCATACGCTGCATCCGTTGCGCCGCCGCGGATCGATCGCTGTGCCACTTCTGCCACAGGAGCCCGGCACAGCCAACGCCGAGCATCACGCCGCCGACCGTTCCCAACACGACGACCGGGTGGTAGAGCGGATACGGAGCGGGCACGCCGAAGACGTGGTCGGTGATCGCGGCGAGCGTCGTCGAGGCAAGATCCAGCAGAAAGCCGTAGAAGACCAGGTGGTGCAGCCAGCGGCGCTGCTGCGAGAACGCCGTGGTCGGATACGTGCAACCAACTCCCTCGCCGCCGAGGTACCGCAGCCCGAATGCGTCGGCGCTCGCGCGCAGGAATGCGGACAGGCTCACCACCTGCTGGAGTCTCGCGCCCGTCTCACGCCAGAAGTGGTAGGTACTCGCGGTGATCGCGCCGATGACATAGGCTGCGATGACAAGGCCCGCCGTCACCATGACCGCGTACGGGATGACTCGGTAAAAGGAGCCCGCCCCAGTTTGTGGCGTGACGAGTGCGCTGGCGCCCGGCACGGCCAGGATGTACAGCAGGACGACGATCACACTCAGGCTCACCGCAAGCCAGGTGCGACCGAGCAGGCTTCCGATCAGGCGCGGGGCTGCGTATTCGTGGTAGGTCGCCGTCCGCAATTCCGCGAACACCTGAGGTGGATTTACGGCGAACTGGTGCGGCGGCGCGTACTGGCAAGCGTACAGGCAGTCGCGACAGTCGTGGCAGAGGTTTGCGAGGTACACCAGATCTGCTTTATCGAACGCCGAGCGCCGCTCCATCGCCGGCCAGACCGCGCAGTACCCCTCACAGTAGCGGCAAGCGTTGCAGATGATCATCTGCCGCGCCGCTTCCTCCACCAGTTCAGGCAGCGGCACAGCGTGCTGCCTCGCGTCCGGCGATGCGGCCGAACACGGTACCGATCGTCAATCCGAAACCAGCCAGATAGCCTTTGCCGAGGATGTTTCCAGCCATCACCTCACCGGCCGCGAAGACATTCGACGAGGGTTCCCCGGATGAGAAACAGACTCGCGCGCACTGGTCGACCTTGACCCCCATATACGTAAACGTCACTCCGGTTTTGAGCGGATAGCCATAGTACGGAGGTTTATCGATCGGGATGGCCCAGTGGCTCTTTGGCGGGCTCAGTCCTTCCGTGTGGCAATCGTCCAGGATGGACGGATCGAAGGTTCCCGTCTTTGGGAGGGACGCGTTGTAACGTTCGACGGTCTGACAGACGTCGGCTACCCGTAGACCCATCAGCTCTGCAAGATCTGAAAGACTGGCGGCCTGGAGTGGCGGGAACACTGACGGCATGAACAGGCCCATCGCTCGAGAATCGACGATCGAGTAAGCGATCTGGCCCGGTTGGTCGGCGATCAATTTGCCCCAGATTGCATAGCGCTTCGGCCAGAAGTCCTCACCTTCGTCATAAAAACGAGCACCGTCCCGATTGACAACGATGCCGAATGGCACACTGTCCAGACGCGTAACGATCCCGCCGTCGAACGTGGGCGAGCGCGCGTCGAGGGCCACACCATGGAATTGTTTCGGATCCCCGATCGGCTCCGCTCCGTGCTCCAGCAGTTCGGCGAGTAACGTGCCGGTGTTATATGGCGTCCCGCGGATGATGAAGTTGTCGGCGGCATCGCCCCAGTAGCGTCGCAGCCACTCGATGTTGGCTTCGAAGCCGCCCGAAGCGACAACGATTGCGCGGGCGCTGATCTCCTCCGCACGATCGTCCAGCAGCAGCTCGGCGCAGCGAAAATGGCCATCGGCTATGTCCAGCCGCTGCACGTTGGCGTTGTACAGCACGTCCACGCCGGTCTGAATGGCGGTGGCGTACAGCGCGTTGACCATCGCCTTGCCGCCACCGAGCATGAAGATGTTGGTGCGCGCGAGGTGGAGCGTCCCGCGCAGCGGCGCCTGCCACCTCACCCCGTGCCGCATCATCCACGTTTCGATGTCGGAGGAGGCGTGGATTACCAAGTGCGCGAGCGGCTCCGTGGTCTGTCCGCCGGTGACGCGCAGCAGGTCGTCCCAGAACTCTTCCTCCGGATACGGGCCCGTCACGTAGGCGGAGGCGGCCGGGTGGGCGAACCGAATATCACGAGTGTGTCGGCTATTGCCGCCGCGCTGCCACTCCGGCGCGGCCTCGAGCAAGGCGACGCTGGCGCCGGCTTCGCGCGCTGAGATCGCCGCGCACAGGGCGGCGTTGCCGCCGCCGATCACCAGTACGTCGACGTTTCCGATCACGCTCCGAACCGCGGGTCAGTATACCGAGCGTGCAATCATGCCAAGACGGTCGGACCGGACGCTCCGGGCTGCCAGCGCTACAACGCGGCGCTTGCCCCGCACTACCCCGGTAGGGACTAACATCACTGAGTCGAGATGACCCTCGAGACGTTCGGGCTCCATCTCCTGAATGGCATCACCTTTGGCGCGCTGCTGTTCCTGCTCGCCAGCGGCTTCACGCTGATCTTCGGCCTGATGCACATCACCAACATGAGTCATGGCGGGCTGTACCTGGTCGGCGGCTACATCGGGCTGAGCGTGCTCGGGCGGACCGGCAACATCTGGATGGCTCTGCTGGCATCCGCGGTCGGCGTCGGCCTCATGGGCCTGGTCATCGAGCGAGCGCTACTGCGCCCCGTGCGCAACCGCGTGCTTCCTGAAGTGCTGGTCACGCTCGGTCTTGCCTTCGTCCTGGGTGACCTGTCACTGGCGATCTGGGGCGGCGACCCGCAGACCATTCGCGTGCCGGGCGTTCTGAGCCAATCAGTAAGCCTGCTGGGCCTCACCTATCCGGTGTTCAGGCTGTTCATGGTGGTGGTGGGCGTGCTGACGGCGGCAGGCTTGTGGTTCCTGCAGCACCGCACGCTCCTGGGCGCGATTATCCGCGCCGGGGTCGACGACGCCGGGATGGTCGACGCCATGGGAGTGGACATCAAGCTCGTGTTCAACCGCGTATTCGGCCTCGGCGCGGCGCTGGCCGGGCTCGCTGGTCTACTTGGTGGCGCGTTCCTGGCGCTGTATCCGGGCGCCGACTCGGAAATCCTGCTGCTGGCCGTGGTGGTCGTCATCATCGGCGGGCCGGGTAGTTTGCTTGGCGCCATCATCGGCAGCCTGCTCGTAGGCCTGATCGACGCATTCGCCACCGCGCTCGTGCCCGACCTGGTGTACTTCACCCTCTTTGCGCCGATGGTCATCATCCTGGCGTGGCGCCCGTATGGGTTGCTGGGGAGAGCCACTTGAGCGCCCGCGCGCTCGGCCGGAACTGGTCTCTGCCGGCCGTCGCCGTGGTGCTGGCGGTGCTGCTGCTGGCGCTCGCGCTGCCCTACCTGATCAGTTCGTACTACGTCGCGATCGCGACCCAGGTGCTGTTCTTCGGCTTGCTGGCGATGAGCATCGACCTGCTCGGCGGATACCTTGGCCTGATGCCGCTCGGGCACGCCGGCATCATGGGCGTCGCCGCCTACGTGATGGGCTACCTGGTCAGCAAAGCGCACTGGAACTGGTCGCTCGCCGCACTGGTGGGACTGATGGTCACGCTCGCGGTGTCCCTCGTCTTTGGTCTGCTGGCGGTGCGCACCACGGGCATCTTCTTCGTCATGATCACGATGGCGGAAGGCATGCTCGTATGGGGCCTGGCCTATCGCTGGTCGAGTGTCACCAATGCTGAAAATGGCATCCGTGGAGTAGCCCGCCCGGAGTTCGCCACCCTGTATTGGCAGTACTACTATCTCGTACTCGGAGTTTTTGCCGCGTGCGCCATCCTGTTGACGCTGGTGGTGCGTTCTCCATTCGGTCTGGTGCTGAAAGGCATCCGCGACAGCGAATCGCGCATGCGGACTCTCGGCTACAACGTAACGCTCCACAAGTTGCTGGCGTTTTTGATGTCCGCGTTTTTCGCCGGCGTCGCCGGGCTGCTGTACGCCTGGTACAACCAGTTCATCAGTCCATCCGCGATCAACATCACCGCTTCCACCGAAGGCATTCTCATGGTCGTGCTGGGCGGTCCAGGCACGCTGCTCGGGCCTGTCATCGGTGCCGCCGTGATCGTGCTGGTCAAGAACATCCTGAGCGTCTATGTCACGCGGTGGCCGACCATTATGGGATTGCTCTTCATCGTCGTCGTTCTGTTTGCCCAGGACGGGATTCTGGGCGCCATCCGACGCGGCCGTTTGGGTCTGATCCATCGGCGGCGTGTTCCGGCAGAGGGGAGCAGCACATGGGATACGGTGGGACTCGAAAGTACGTCGTCTCGATCGTCATCGGTCTGAGCCTCATCGGGGCCGCGTGTGCGCCACCAGGCGCACCGGGTGCACCGGGTGCAGGTCAACAGAGCTCGGGGCCGATCAAGGTCGGCTTTCTGGCGCCCACGACGGGTACGTCAGCCGCCAGTGGCAACGACATGATCAATGGTTGGAAGCTGTACTGGAAGAACAACGGCGGAACGCTGAACGGGCGTGAGGTCCAGACCATTTACGAAGACACTGGCGGCGACGTCAATACCGCGTTGACGAAAGCGCGCCAGTTCGTCGAGCAGCAGCAGGTTGACATGATCGTCGGGCCGCTGTTTGCAAATGAAGGCCTGGCGGTGGCCGATTATCTGAAAACCACCGGCACCCCCGGCTTTTATCCGATCGTCTCGGCCGACGACCTGACTCAGCGTCAGCGCGTAGCGAACGTCATTCGCGTCGCCGGGTGGACGAGCAGCCAGCCACACCATCCATTCGGAGAGTGGGCGTACGACCAGGGCTATCGAAAAGTGCTCACCATCTGCTCCGACTACGCCTTCGGCCAGGA
>JAFAPL010000020.1 GCA_019247135.1 Chloroflexota bacterium
CGCACCAGGGCCAGATCCGCTATACGAAGGAAAGCGAAATCGGTTCATTGCCGATCAAAGCGCCCATGATCGACATCCACACGCTGGGTGCCGGTGGTGGTTCGATTGCCTGGATCGACACTGGTGGCGCACTGCGGGCCGGCCCACGCAGCGCGGGTGCTCAGCCCGGCCCCGCCTGCTATGGCCGGGGCGGTTTGGAGCCCACCGTCACAGACGCGAACCTGGTGTTGGGACGTCTGAATCCGGACTATTTTCTGGGAGGCGAGATCCGCCTGGACGTGGACGCTAGCAAAATGGCGATTGGAGAGCGCATGCCGGTCCGCTGGGAATGGACCTGGAAGAGGCAGCCGACGGCGTCGTTCGCGTGATCAACGCTACGATGGTTCGAGGAATGCGCGCAGCTTCGGTTGCAAAAGGACACGATCCACGCGAATTCACGCTTGTAGCATTCGGTGGAGGCGGTCCGGTGCACGCAGCGGAGCTTGCGCGCAGCTTCGGCGCTCCGGAGGTTCTTGTGCCGATTGCACCGGGCGTCACCTCAGCCCTCGGCCTGCTAATGTCGGATGTGCGATACGACTTCAGCGCAACGTATCTGCGTCCACTGGAAGAGGCTGACGCCGCCAGTCTTACGCGGCTGTATGTCGACCTCGAGCATCAGGCGCTCGAGCAGATGGCTCGCGACCGAATTGCTCCGCAGGATGTCGTGTTGTCCCGAACCGCCGAGGCGCGATACCGAGGACAGGGTTTCGAACTGGAGGTCGCCGTCCCCTCAGAAGCTCTTGATGCTGCCGCGATCGAACGTGTTCGCACGGCGTTCCACGCGCTACACGAGCAGCACTACGGGTACACCATGCCCGGCGAGCCCCTGGTCCTCGTCAATGCCCAGGTCACGGCGCTCGGCGCCCTGCCAAAGCCTGAATTGGTGAAGTACCAGCAAGATGGGCGTCAGCAGCCGTCGCTGAAGGGTCGCCGTCCCGTGTACGCCGGTGGCCACTGGACTGACGCCGCAGTGTACGACCGCATTCAACTCCAACCGGCAATGACGATCGATGGTCCAGCCATCGTGGAGCAGGTCGACTCCACGACCCTCCTCCTGCCAGGCGATCGTGGACGGATCGACCCGTTCGGGAACCTGATCGTTCGCGTGGCCGGCGCATGACCCACGCGACCGCCGCAGACGCGATCACACTGGAAGTGATGCGCAATGCGCTCTACTCGATCGCCGATGAAATGACGGCCGGTCTGGTCCACGCATCGTACTGGACGAATATCAAGGACCGACGCGATTGCTCGTGCGCGCTGTACACTACTGCCGGCGAGGTCGTGGCCATGGGCGAGTGGGGTGGCACGCCGCTCCACCTCGGTACGATGCATTCGGCACTGGATACGGCACTGGAAGCCTTCCCGCCCGAAACGCTGCGGCCTGGCGACGCGCTGATTCTGAACAGCGCCGTATCCGGCCGGACCTGGTCACCTGAACGACGTGTGCATCATCGGTCCCCTGTTTGTGGAGGGTCAGCTCTTCGCATTTGCGGCAAGCCAGGCGCACCGCGTCGATATCGGCGGCTTTGCGCCAGGCAGCATGCCATTCGGCGTCACCGAGATTTACCAGGAGGGCTTGCAGATCACCCCGCTGAAAATCCAGCGTCGCGGCCGACTGGACGAACATCTGCTGGCGTTCATCAATCAGAACCTGCGAACGCCGGCAGAGAATCGGGGCGATTTGCTGGCGCAGATCGCGGCAAATACGATCGCCCAGCGGCGGGCGAGTGAGCTCGCCGCAAATTACGGCTCCGACTACCTGCGTGGGTCCTTTGTCGAGCTTCTGGACTACTGCGCGCTGGAATCCGTCTGATACCAGACGGCGTGTACCGTGGACAGGACGTCATCGAAGGTGACTGCATCCACTCGGAGCCCCTGACGATTCGAGCCGCCGTAACCGTCAGTGACGGAGCCT
The DNA here is from genome assembly GCA_019247135.1 of Chloroflexota bacterium. Next base: position 1,958 of record JAFAPL010000020.1, read on the forward strand.
TGACCGCCGATTTGTCCGATAGCGACCCGCAGACCGCGGGACCGCTGAACTGTCGCTGGCCGTCGGTCGCCGCGTGCGTGTACTACGTGCTCAAGTGCGTGGTCGATCCAGACCTGCCGCCGAAT
>JAFAPL010000372.1 GCA_019247135.1 Chloroflexota bacterium
AGACCGTTTTCTCAATGACCCGCTGAACGTCCGCGAGGCATCCTGGGAGTTCGCGCCTGGCGCACCGGGCGCGGCCGACCACGCTCCGACGACAGACTCGGCGCTCGGCCGGCCAACCGATCCCTTTACGCAGCTGATCACCCAGGCCGACTTGAGCCCGGGCCTGATGCTGCTGGCGCTGCTGGCTGCTGGGGCGCTGGGTGGTATCCACGCGGCGTCGCCCGGGCACGGCAAGACCGTGATGGCCGCGTACATCGTGGGCTCGCGCGGCTCGATCCTGCAAGCCGCGGCGCTCGGGATGAGTGTCACGATCTCGCACACGACGGGCGTGCTCGTGCTCGGCGTGATCACGCTCGTGGCGTCGAACCTGATCTTGCCGGAGCAGTTGTATCCCTGGCTGACGCTGGTCTCGGCAGTGATCGTGCTGTGCCTCGGAGCATGGCTGTTGGTCGGGGCGCTGCGGCGTGCTCCAGCGCATGCGCACGAGCACGGCCATTCTCACGAACACGTCCAGACGCATGAGCACGCTCAGGTGCACTCGCACGGGGACGAGCATGCGCATCCGCACGAGCATGCACTACCGATGACATGGAGAAGCCTGTTCGCGCTCGGCCTGGCCGGCGGCGCCGTGCCGAGTGCTTCGGCGCTGGTGGTCTTGCTCAGCGCCCTCGCGCTGGGCCGCCTCGGGTTCGGCTTGTTGTTGATCCTGGCGTTCGGCGTCGGCATGGCTGTCGTTCTGACGGCGACCGGGGTTCTGCTGGTCTATGCCAGCCGTTTCGTCGCGCGTTATTTCCCAGACAACTCGAATTCACCAGTCCAGCGGCTCATCTCGCGCATGGTGCCCCTGGCGAGCGCCGCGGTCATGCTGATCATCGGACTGGCGGCGACGCTTCAGGCGCTGGGCCAGTTCGGCCTGTTGCGGCTCTAGCGCGCTTGCGCATCCAGCTGCCTACGACCGCGGTCACGAGCACAGCCGCGATCACGACGAGTGCAGCGATTTGCCACCACGGCGGACCGGAATCCGGTGGTGGGACGTAGAAGTACGTCAAACCGACCGAGATCAGCTTGCCATCCGGCTGCATAGCCACCGCTGCTGGAAAACTGCCAGCGTCGCTGACCATGGTCACGAGTTTGCCGCCGCTGCCAAACGTTGGGTCGAGGCTGCCGTCGGTGGTATAGCGAGCGGCGGCGAAGCCTGCGCTGCCCGAGCCGACCACGACGACCTTGCCATCGGGCTGGACGAGTACGCCGTGCGCGCCGGAGCCACCTCCGTCGAAGCTGGTCGTTGCCGTGCCCGCGTTGCCGAAGCTCGCATCCAGATTGCCGTCCGCCAGGTACCGCGTGAGGCAAAACGACTGACTGTCAGCCGATCCGACGGCGCCGGCGACCAGCACTCGGCCGTCCGGCTGCGGGGCCAACGCATAGCCCTGTGCGCTGGCCTGCAGTTGAGTCGCTGTTGGCGCGGCCGTGCCAGACGTCGTGTACCGAACCAGGGCGAGGCTGCCAGCGTGTCCACCCGCCGAGCCGGCCGCGAAAATCATCCCGTCGGGTTGGACGATGATCGCGTTGCCGCGAGCGGGCCCTGACGGCGTGGTGAACTCGGTGATGATCGTGCCGCCGTCGCCGAACGAAGTGTCGAGGCTGCCGTCGGGCATGTAGCGAACGAGTGCGAACGCGTCGTCGTGGTCGGCCGTGCCAAACGAAGTTCCCACGGCCGCGATGCGACCGTCGGACTGGAGCGCGATGCCGCGTGCTTCGGCACCGCTTTCTCCCGCCGATGTGAGCACCAGTCCGCCCGAGCCGAAGCTCGGATCGAGCGAGCCACTGGACGTGTAGCGCGCGATCGCGAACTGGCTCGCGCCGCCCTTGTCGGCAAATGCAGAGCCCGCGACCAGGATGCTGCCATCGGGCTGGAGGACGACCGCGTGCGCGTCCGCCTCGCCCTGGCCGGCGAGCGTCAGCACGCGCCCGCCGCTGCCGAACGAGGTATCCAGCGATCCGTCGCTGTTGTAGCGGGCGAGCCCGAAGCCGACGGTTGCGCTCGTGAGGTCGCTAGTTGTGCCCGCCAGCAGAATTTTCCCGTCGGCCTGCAGGACGAGTGCCTCGGGGTCCAGTCCGCCCTGAGGCGTGCGCTCGGAGACGATGCCTTTGTTGCCGAAGCTCTGATCGAGCGTGCCGTCGGGGTTGTAACGCACGATGCCGACGCCCGGGTCGTGCGCATCGGCCGTGTGTACGATCAGCGCAAACAGGACCGCCGCGGCCGCGGCCTGCTTAAGGTTTGCGCTCAGCCGCACGCGGGGCGAGTGATTCGATCGTGCTGACGACACGTGGGCTGTCTGCTCTGCGCGGCCGGCGTACCGCACTCCTGAGTACCAGTGTGGCGACAGCCGCAAGCAGAAGCACGAGCGCAATGATGCCGACTGGTATCTGTGAAACAGGCACGCCGCCGATCGACGGGCCGGCCGCGCGGCCCGAGGTTGTCGGCGCGGCAGCAGCAGGTTGTTGAGCGGCGCTCGATTGTCGCGCGTTGGCCGGCTGGGGTGCGTTCGCACCCGATGCCGAGGCGAGCTGGGTCCCCAGGCTCGACGTCCACTGGGTCACCCGACCGTTGTGAATGCTGGCGTGTTCGGTCGTCTGGCGCATCGGCACGCCGGCCTTGCGCCAGTCTTCGCGATACATGTGGGTCGTCCAGGTCACGTCGTACCCATCGGCTGTCTGCGTCGGCGTGATGTCGAAGACTTCGATGCGCAGGTTGAGCGTGAGCTGGTGCTGGATCCAGGCGATGATCTCTTCGCGTCCGGCGACGGGCTTGTCGACGTTGATCATCGCGTTGTCGTCGACCTCGCCCATGGCGGTATCGATCTGCCCGTCGGTGATGCCCTGAGACAGGACGCGAATGGTCAGGACGGGGTCGTCGTGCGCAAACGCGCTCGCGGGCACCAGCAGTGCTACCAGGCAGAACATGACTGCGACCATCGCTCGCAGCATCGGCATCAAGGGTACTGCCGCAAGGTGCCGTTCTACTCGCAATGAGCGCCTCGAGCTGCCAGACCGTGCAAATCAGCCACTTGCGTTCCAAGCGGCGGCTCAGCACGCACGCGGGGGGCGCAGCCTCCCCCGACCCGGCTGCGAATATGCACATATCTGAACCAGTGTGGTTCGATAGCCGTCCAGGGAGAGCATTCAGATGGCATACAACGGAGTGAAAGTTCTCGACGTCCACGGCCACGTCTCGTCTCCAGAAGCCACCAGCAATTACGCGATGCTGATGATGGCCGCCAATACGCCCTTCCCCAGCCCGCTGCCTTCGGGCGGCGTGCCCGCGGCAGGCGGCCGCATGAGCGCCGGCCTCTCCCCCGAGGATTTTCGGAAGGCCTCGGAGCGTCACGTGGCGTACATGGACGAGCGCAACATCGACGTGCAGATCATCGGACCGCGCCCGTTCCGCGTCATGGGCTTCATGGAAGAGCACCTGACTCCCGCGTGGGCGCGGTTCGTCAATGACTGCATCCACATCCAGTGCCAGGATTTTCCGGATCGATTTATTGGCGCGTGCCAGCTGCCGCAGCTCAGCAACGCGCCCGACACGAAACACGTCCTCGGCGAGCTCGAGCGGTGCGTGAAGGACCTCGGGTTCATCGCGACGTACGCCAGCCCCGACCCGGGCGGAAGGCGAACCACGCCGGGCATGTGGGAGCCGTACTGGTTCCCGCTGTACGAGAAGTGCCAGGAGCTCAACATCCCCATCATCGTCCACGGCACCAACGCGCTCGACCCGAGACACCGCGTCGTGCCGCACAACTACCAGTTGGGCTTCTACACCGAGCAGTACCTCGCGACGCAGTACCTCGGACATGGCGACGTGTTCCAGCGCTATCCAGAGCTGCGCGTCGTGGTCTGCCACTGCGGTGGCGGTCTCGACCGCTTCCTGCCCAGCGATCCGCACCTGGCGCAGAAAGACCTGTCGCGCAATCTGTTCTTCGACACCTGCGCGTACGCGCCGTTGTTCCTGGAGTGCGCGATCAAGCAGCGCGGTGTCGACCGCATCGTCTTCGGCAGTGAGGCGCCTGGCTCAGGCCGCCACGTGAACCCCGACACGGGCCGCAGCGGTGACGACCTGGTGCCCGTCATTGACTCGTTCTCGTTCCTGTCCGACGAAGACAAGATCAAGATCCTGAATACAAACCCGAAGAAAGTCTTCCCACAGATGGCCAAGTGGGACACGCCGGTAGCTGCAGCCGTTTCATAGTTTGGATCGGAGCCGCTCATGAGCGGCTCCGCACGGCGGATCATGATCCGCCGTGGCCAGGC
>JAFAPL010000478.1 GCA_019247135.1 Chloroflexota bacterium
CGGAATTGCACGTGATGAGCGCGGATGCGCTCGACGAGCAATTGCGCCGCCGGTGAGTGTTGGACGTGCTCCACCAGAACGGCGTCTGGAGCCGGCAGTTCGAGTGGTGGCACCGACCAGACCATCTCCCCCGAGGCTCCCAACGGCATACGGCTGGTCGCCAGAATCGTCGTCGCGGGACAGCCGAGGCCAACCGCGTTGCACAGTTCCGCGCAGCCCGTGGCGAGCGATTCGCAATTGTCCAGAAGCACCAACATCTCGCGTGAGCCGATCGCTGCCACCAGCCCCTCCAGCGGCGTTCGGCGCGGGGGCAGACGCATGCCCAGGCTGGCAGCAACCGTCTGCGCCAGGAGCCGGGAGTCGGTCAACTCCGCCAGTTCGACCACATATACCCCGTCGACGAAGATATCTCTGGGCAGTGACTGGCAGGCGTGCAGCGCCAGGCGCGTCTTGCCGATGCCACCGGGTCCGCTCAACGTGACAAGGCGGCTACGACGGAGGTGGAACTGGACTTCTTCGATAGCCGTTTCGCGTCCGACAAACGTGTTGACTTCCAGGACCGGGACGCCGCGCTGGCCCGCGGGCGACACCTCGCCTGAGGAAACCCCGCTGTCAGGCGGACGCCGAGCAGCAGGAAAGTTGAGCGGAGCGGCGCGGCTGACCGGCCGCCTTCCCTGCGTCTCGAGTTCAGCGAGGACCCGTTCGATGCGTTCAGGTTGACCCTGGCGCTGTTCGCCGCGCTCCCAGCGAGCGACCGTGTTGGGAGTGACCCCCAGGGCGGCGGCAAGTTCAGCCTGCGTCAGCTTCAGCGCCTCGCGTCGTTGACGCAGGTCTGGAGGATCCCGCTGGAGTGATCGCGGATGGCGACCGCGACGAGCGTCTGCACCCGCCACTCTGTGCACTATACGCGCGTATAGTGCCTGGCCGTCGGTCCACGCACTTTGCTGCCTTTTACCAGACGACGCGTCTCGGGACTGAGCATAGGGTGGGCGTGTCGACGCCGCACGACCGGCGATCCTCGCCCGAGGGGAAACACTCCAATGCTCCACCCATTGTCCCGTCCGTCTGCCGTCGCCGTGACGGCCACCAACCGCGTCTGGCGCGCGCGGTCAGGCGCCTGCTGTTCCGCGCTCAGCCTCATGTTGTTGGCTACCCTGTCGAGCAGCCCCGGCGTGGCCGCTGCCGCCAGTCCGCCGACAATCGTCGCAACACCGGACGGAGTCAGCCGCAACGTTGCCTTTTCCGTCACCGCCCACGGCTTGGTACCGAACGATCAGATCAGCCTCCAGTTGGAGGATGCGGCGGGTCGGAGTGCACCGCTCACGCGGGTTGCCGCGGACGCGAGCGGGAATCTGTCAGTGTCCAACCTGGGCGCGCCGATCAGCGCCGCACTCGGGGTAGGGACACTCCAGCTCCACGGCCAGGACCCGCGCGATAGCATTCTCTCCACTCCATTGGCTATCTTCGGGCCAACTCTGAACGTCAACCCGCCGGCCGCCTCGCCATCATCGGAGCTTCTGACTCTGACTGCTAGCGGCTTTGTGGGCGGGGCCACAGTTGACCTCTCGTTGCTGGACGGAGCAGGCCACAGAACTGACATCGGCGTGCAGGCGGTGGACGCCAGCGGCCACTTTGGCGCGGCGTTTCCGATCCCGCTGGGGGCAGCGCCCGGCGCCGGCAGCGTCCAGGCGCATGATGTGGTGGGCGACGACATCTCGGCGCCGGTCAACATCCTGGGCGCCAGCGCCAGCGTCAGCCCGGCGAGCGCCGGGGCTCACGAGCACATAAGCATAACCGGCAGCGGTTTCGTCGCGGACGACGGGGTCTCCGTCACGCTGGTGGATTCCAGCGGCCAGGGCACGGTCCTGGGCACTGGCGGAGTTGACCTGTCCGGGAACATATCGATCACGGGCCTGGTGATTCCCGCCAGCTCGGCGGGTGGCTCTGCCACCTTGCAGATCCATGGCGCACTGCCTGGCGATACTGCCACGATCCCGTTCACCGTGAACAAAGTGACGCTCACTATCCAGCCTCAGTCCGCGGTGCCGATGCAGGACAACTTGAGCGCCAGTGGCAGCGGCTTCGCGCCGAACGAGCCAGTCTCGCTGTCACTGACCGATGCCAAAGGCCAGACCGCGCCACTGGCGCAGGGCACCGCCGACGGCGGTGGAAATGTTTCCCTGCCCGGGTGGCACGTCGCCGTGCCTGCGATCGGGCCAGGCAGCATCGTGCTACAGGGCGCCTCCGGCGCGAGCACTTCGACCGCGTTCACGATTCTCGGTCCACCTTCGATGAAGGTCACCCCGGTTGCGGTTCAGGCGGGGCAACCCATCACCGTCACTGGCAGCGCTTTCTGGGCCAACCAGATTGTGGGCCTGTCGCTGGTCGACGGCAGTGGCAAGGTGACCGCTCTCGGCCAGACCGTGACAGACAACACGGGCAACTTCGCAGCGGCCAATCTGGCGCTTCCAGCCAGCGTGGCGGCTGGATTCGCCGGCAGCGTACACGCCACCACCGGCGGAGTGGACGCTTCGGTGCCATTCAAAGTGGCGGGCGCGACGCTCTCAGTGAATGTGGTCGCGGCTGTGCCGATGCAGGCGGGCCTGCGCGCAAGCGGCAGCGGATTCGCACCCGGCGAGAGTGTAAGCCTGTCATTGCTGGACGCCGCTCAACACATGTACACGTTGGCACAAGGCACCGCCGACGGCAGTGGCAATCTCGCGCTCGCGAACTGGATGCTGCCGGTTGGCGTGACGCCCGGGGCAGCCAGTATCCAGGCACGCGGCGCCGCCGGCGACAGCGCCTCGGCTGGCCTGAATATTCCTGGTCCGACCGCGAACGTGGCGCCAGCCAGCGCGGGGCGGGGTCAGGGTGGCATTGCGCTCAACGCCAGCGGATTCAGCGCCAACGAGGGCATCAGTGTCACGCTGATTGATGCCGGCGGTCAGAGCTGGGCGCTCGGCAGGGGCGCCTCGGACGGCAGCGGTACGGTTAGCCCTGTGAGTCTGAGTGTTCCAAGCGGCGCGACACCCGGCGCTGGCAAACTTCAGGTGCAGGGTGGCTTCGGAGACAAGACATCGGTGCCATTTACTGTCACACCATAGAGAAGTTGCCTGCCAGGAGAGCGGAGTTGGCTAATCGGGATCGCGCCGATTAGCCAACGCCGTCTCGTCCAGGTTCAAACCGTGGCCAGGAGGGGGTACCGCCATGGGTGCGGTCGAACGTAAGTTGCTCAGCCGCATATACGTCATTCTCAAAGAGAACCTGCCATACGAGGTTCGCGGATCCAACTAAGCGGACAGCGCAGGCTTGACTCCACATAGCATGTCTTCCATGCGCAGCGGCGCGCCACCGAATCGATCCACCATCGCGAACTCTTCAACCGCTCGCCGCTTCAGTCGCTTTGGGAACGGCCGCGCCGGCCAACCAACCCCAAGGTGGGCGGCGATCGACAAATCCTCCGGAATTTGAAGTACCTCGCGTGCGTCGTTCTCTACCGGAGTCAGGCCTGCCGTGAGCACAGTGCCCAGGCCCTCCGCTCGCAACGCAAGCACGACGTTCTGCACGAACGGGTAAATGGACGCGCCAGGCACGAACCCGTTGTCATCCAGGGCGGGGACGGTGGTGACCAGCGCCGCGCGCTCCACGAGCACCACCAGTTGCACTGGCAGCTCGTCGAGGTGTTCTGCGTAGCGGTCCGCCGGTCGCGAGCCGTTGTCGGGCAGGTGTGCAAACAGCGGCTGCATGAACTCCCGCCACGCGCGCAGATACAGATCGCGGACCTGTCTACGCACGCTGGCATCGCGCACCACGATGACCCGCCAGCCCTGGCGATTTCCACCACTCGGCGCAAACCGGGCATTGTCCAGGACCGTGTAGAGCACCTCGTCCCCGACCGGGTCGGCGCGGAACTCGCGCGTCGCGCTTGCTGTACGCATGACCTCGAAGATGTCCATGCCTCCAGCCTGGGCTTGCGCCGAGCTGAATGAATTCGGGAGGCGGCCCTTAAATTGAGCTGCTCCAACCCCCAGATGGCGGGCGCCGCACGCCCGCTCCGCATTCGCCGCTTGCGGCCATGTCCTCGCAAGACTGGACGAGAGGCACCCAAGCCCGCGCCAGCCGAACGTCGCTATCCGGCGCCAGCACAAAAGATCTATTTGACAACTCCATTTGTCTATTCTGGGCTGGCTGGCGGATGCCCCCGACTGCCCAGCTCAGCGTTCTGACCGACGCCGAGCGCCTCGCCGTCGCGCTGCCGCCCTTGCGTCGTCAGCTCCTGCACCTGCTGGCTCAACCCGAATCGGCCACCGGCTTGGCACGCCGCCTCGACCTGCCGCGTCAAAAGATCAACTACCACCTGCGCGAGCTCGAGCGCGCCGGCCTCGTCGAGTTGGTCGAAGAGCGCCGTCGCCGTGGCATGATCGAACGCCGCTTACGCGCCACCGCCCGCGCGTGGGTGATCGACCCGGCCCTGCTCGCCGGCGGATCGGTCGAGCCGACCGAGTTCAGGGATCGCTTTGCCAGCGCTTATCTGGTCGCCGCGGCAGCGCGGGCGATCCGCGACGTGGCCACGCTACGCGAACGCGCCAGCGTGACCAAGCAGCGACTAGCGACGTTCACGCTCGAATCCGAAATCACCTTCGCCAGCCCGCGCGACCTGCGAGCCTTCACCAATGAACTTGAAGCCCACCTCATCCGGCTGTCACAGCAGTACCACCGGCCCGGTGGCCGGCGCTTCCACTTGCTGGTAGCTGGCCATCCGCGCGTTGCGCCAACGCAGCCGCGCCAGACCGAGGAGCCACCGCCGTGAGCCGCGAATACACCCACGAGATCAAGCTCGAAGCTGACCAGGCTGCGGTCTGGGCTGCCCTGACGGAGGCCGGGGAGCTCGGTCGCTGGTTGGTAGAGGTCGCGCGTGTCGAACCACGCGTCGGTGGCGTGTACGAGCTGAACTTCGGTGACGGCGTCCAGCTTCAGTCGCATATCGAAACCTGGGAGCCGGGCCGACATCTGCGGATATTCGGGCCAGGTCCAATCATTCAGGAGTACACGCTGGAAAAGGATGGAGAGAGCACGACCCTGCGTGTGGTCACTTCAGGCATTCCCGATAGTCCCGGCTGGGACGGTTTCGTCGAAGGTGGCCGCCGCGGCTGGGAGATCTCCCTGCGCGGCCTGCTGCACAATCTCCAGCACCACCGCGGCCAGGCGCGCCAGATGACTCGGCTGCGCTTCGACACACCGCTTGCCGTGGCGGACAGCTGGGAGCGAGCAACTGGGGCTTTGCGGCTCGGTAGCGACCTGGACGCTGCGCTTCTGGTCAGCGTTGCAGGCTTTGGCCTGCTGGCGGAAATCACAAAGCTGGATCGAGCGTTGCTGGCACTCGGTATCCAGCCCACATCTGCCGGGAGTCAGGTGTGGCTCGCGCTGTCCACGTACGCTAGCCGCTTCCCGCCGGCGGACACCGTCGAGCAGTGGAGCCGGCAACTAGAGCAGACGCTGGCCGTTGCACCCGTAGGCACAACACGCCAGAATCTACAGGAGTTACACGGGCATGGCTGAGAACACAACCAATCCGTCCCACTGGTTTGAAATTCCGGTGAACGATCTGGCGCGCGCGTCGGCGTTTTACGCCGCGGTCGTCGGCGCGGAGCTTCGCCCCGTGCACCAGGGTGAATACCGCATGGCGTGGTTCGCGGGTGACTTCGGCGCGCAGGGCAGTGTGGGTGCGTTGATTCACGGTCCGGGCCGGAGCCCGGGCAAGAGTAGCGCCATGGTGTACTTGACGGTACCCGACGTCGATCAAGCTCTCGAGACGGTACGACAGCATGGTGGCAGCGTCGTCATGCCGACCACGCGCGGCGAGTTTGGCGCTATCGCACACTTCGAAGACTCGGAGCGTAACGTCGTAGTGCTGTTCTCGTTTCCCGCATGAGTGAAGAAACAAGCATCGCCGAGCGGCCGGCCACACCATACGCCGCGATCAAAGTCCTGGTCACCATGGACGAGTTGGGTTCCGTCGTCCCGCCGCTGAACGGCGAAGTGTTTCAATGGCTTTCGGCACGTGAGGTCGCGCCTGCGGCCGCGCCGTTCTGGAAGTACAACGTCATCGACATGCAGGGGAGTCTGGAGATCGAGGCGGGCGTCGCCGTGGCGGAGCCCGTTACCGGGGACGACCGCGTGATTGGCGGAGTGCTTCCAGCTGGACGGTACGTGACGACGCGTCACATTGGACATCCGAGCACATTGATGGCTGCCACCGCCGCACTGCTCGAGTGGGCCGCGGCGCGTGGATTGGCGTGGGACAAGACCGAGACCCCGCACGGCGACCGCTGGGGCGCGCGGCTTGAAATCTACTTGACCGACCCGCGCGAAGAGCCCGACATGAACAAGTGGGTCACCGAACTGGCCTTCCGCCTGGCCGACTGAACTGAACTGACTCATCACTGCTGCCCTTACGGGTCGGCTGTTGGTGGGGATGACGCTAAGCGCAGCTGACGCGTGACGCATCAGCCGCGGCCGTACTGGATCCGCTTCTGGCGGCGAATTCTTGCAATCGTCATCCAGCAGCGACTGCGGATTGGACTTGGCCGAAGCAACGTGGACAAACACGAGATCTTACGGGGGCTCGCCGTGCGTGAAGGGTCCGGTGGCATCCTCCACCAAGTCGTGTGCAGCACGCACGTTGAAGTCACTGGCGATCGCCCGCAGGCGATGACCCGACGAGACGAAGCCGACACCCAGGGCCGTTCCGAGCATGATCACCGCGGCGGGCACGTCAGACACGACACCCGCTGCCGCGAGGGTTCCGTCATGCTCGAAACGCACCCGCTCCACTGGTCTGCCGCTACGCTGGCGGACAGCATCCGCCAACGCCGCCGGTGCGAGCGTCCGAAGCGGAGCGTACAAACTGTGGCTATCCTCTGGCTCGCCGCTCGGCGAAACGTAGCTCGCCAGGCTGACGAGAACCTGCGGGTCCACATCCTCCGGTGCGACTGTCAACGTGTCGGCGATCTCCTCGATGACGGTCTCTATCACGTGATCGGCAGGTGGAGCGCGTCGTGGCTCGAGCAGCTCGATACGGAGCAGGCTTGTGTTTTGGTATGTGGCGACCCCGCGTTTGATGGCGGTGTGGCCGAAGTCCAGCACCACGGCGTGCGCGCCTTCACTTTGGGAGTTGCGCGCCGCTCCGATCAGCGGCAGGCTGGAGGGATACGGCGCCAGCTCGATGGACACGCGATTCGCGCCCAGGCGGTCCGCTTCCGAGCGAGCGCCGGCTGACAGTCCGGGGCCGAGCCGCTCAGCAAGTCCACCAGCGAGCCACACCTGCTGGATCGTCCGCCAGTGGGCGCGGTAGGCACGGCGCCATTCGGTCTCGATAGCATCCATGTCACCGCCCAGGTGGAGAGTCGCAATCAGGTGACCGAGCCTGCGCCCGAAGATCCGCTCGGCTACGGATTCACCCAGGTGCGCCACCAGTTCGACGAGAGCGTCGCGGCTGAGCAGTCCAAATGCGGGTTGCCCCACCCAGTCAGGCTCGGCACGCGCCAGCGCGCCCAAGCGCGTGCGGTTCAGCGAGGCGTCCATCCGGAGGCAGCACGGGTCAAACATCGCGGCGCGTTGACAGGATAACGGGGCTGGTGGCAGGCCTGTCAGAATGACCGTCTGTGCTCATCTGTCGGTGACATTGACGGAGACGCACCCGGGCGTCAGAGTTCGAACGCACCGTCGCGCAGGTCCATTCTGGACAGCTGTCAGCGCTGAGCTGAGGATGAGTGGATCGCACATGTTGACCGGCGCGAGACCGCGACGCGGTGACGCAAGGACCTCGAGGGCGCTGTCGCGACTCCGCCGACAACCCTCCGCGTGAGGATACGCAGTCGATGCTCGAGGACCGGCAGACTCGACCAGGTGCGGTCGGCGATCGCCATGGCGACCGTCAAGGTGCCTTGAAGCTGCCCCCCATGTCGGAAGGCGAGTTGGACATCTCGACGGTTCCAGTGCGAACCCAGCCGCAATTCTTCGGCTCGTCGATTCAGGCCAAGAGGAGCGCGCACCATGCCAAGAATTGCGCCTTTCCAGTCCAGTGCGCCGGCAGGCTAACGCGTCGGCTCTGTATGGCTGGAGCTCGAGTACATCCCTGGTGCGGAACGGTATCGGAAAAGCCTGACCCGATATGAACGCGCTGAACGACACGCTGCACGTGCGAAGCGTGTGCCGAAAAATGCGGTCGTGCCGCACTTGCGAGCGCGATAATCTCGCAGGCGGCGGCACGCGATTGATGCGTACCGTGCTCCGTCGCCAGTAACAGTCATCATGCAGCCGCAAATCAAAGAACAGACTCACGGCACCGCCCATGCATTGGTCGACCAGTCCGAGCAGGAGCTACGCGTCTCGACACTCGAGCTGTTCTTTGATCTTGTATTCGTCTTCACGATCACGCAGCTCGCATCGCTGCTGGCGCGGGACTTGTCTGCGGCCGCGGCGGCGCAGGTCTGCCTCATCTTCATCGTGCTGTTCTGGATGTACGGTGGTTACGCGTGGCTGACGAACCAGGTGCCACCGGTTTCGACGATGCGGCGCGTACTACTGATTGCCGGAATGGCCGCCTTCTTCGTCTGCGCGCTCTCGGTTCCGCGCGCTTTCAGCGGCACGGGCCTCGTGTTCGGCGTGGGCTACCTGCTGGTGGTGCTAGTGCACGGCGGGCTGTACGCCCAGGTGCACGGTCGAGCGGTGCTGCGATTCGTCCCATTCAATGCCGCCGGCGCCGCCTGCATCATTATCGCCAGTCAGCTCAACGGCGCGCTGGTCTACGTGCTATGGGCCGCGCCGATCGCACTCCAGTACGCGGCGTCCTACCTGGCTGGCCGGGTTGGGGAGAACCAGCGAGCTGGATTCGACGTCCGGCCGGGGCATTTCGTCGAGCGCCATGGCGGCCTGCTGATCGTCGCCTTCGGCGAATCCGTCGTTGGCGTCGGCATCGGTCTGGCGGATCTGACGCTCGACCTGAAGACTGTGATCACGGCCGTCCTCGGGCTTGTGCTGGCGGCCGCTCTCTGGTGGGTCTACTTCGGCAGCGACGAGAAACAGGCGGAGGCGCACCTCCGCGCGGCAGCCATGAACGATCGGGTCCGCATGGCGCTGGTTGGATACTTCTACGCGTTCGTGCCGATGCTGCTCGGTGTGACCAGTCTGGCTGCCGGCGTGAAGCTGACGATCAGCACGATCGACGCGCGCCTGTCGCTTGGCCCGGCGCTGTTGCTAGGCGGCGGTGTCGCTCTGTACCTCGTCGGTGACAGCATCTTTCGGCGGACGATGCGCATCCCCGGCAGCGTCTACCGTCTCAGCGCGGCGGCAGTCGCGGCCGCGACGGTCGTGCTCGGAACAATGCTGGCCGGGCTCGCGCAACTGCTCGGATTACTGCTGACGGTCGCAGCAATGCTGGTGCTCGAAGCACGCAATCGGTAATCCGCGTTCGGTAAGCGCTGGGTGCGGCGGTCCGTGCAGTTTTGCGTCCATGAAGATCGTTCAGCCTGTATGCATTCAGGTATAGGTCGCCCGAGCGGAGTAGTGTTCGTGCCATCGCTCGGCTGCTCAGGCGGGGTGTCCTCGTTGGAAGCCGAAGCGATCGTCGCCGCGTCACATCCGGCTAGCCCAGGCGAGCACGTTACCACTCCTGAGAAGGTGCTGACGGTACCGCGTTTGACATTTCCTGGCATCACCGCCCGCCGTACACATCGGAATCACGACGAGGCTGCGCGCGTCACCCAACTGCTCACCGACTTCTTCGCCTCCGCCTCGCCAGCAGAGAAGCGCTGACGGCCCAACAACCGAGGAGGAACCATGAAATCACGAGTGATAAGAGCGCTGCCCGGCGCAGCAATCACGTTGGCCGTCGGTTCGGTGACGGCTTTGCCCGCAGCCGCGGCGACCAGCGGCACCTTTATCGGCACGATCACCCCCAGGCGCTGCTGCCCCGCAACCCCGATGGCAGCTGCGCGGTAGGGCGAGCATCGCTGCACGAGGAGGATAAGGTCACGTTCAGCGGAACGCTTTCGTTCTGACCTCGATGCCGCGAATCGAGGTTGCGGCGGTCTCGACGAGCAGTGCGCGCGGTACGGTCGAACGGGTCAAATCGAGTCGGTGAGTCGGGGGTTTGTGGCGATGAGGGCTCGCCAGCCCTGCGCGGCACGTCGCCGATCCCGGAGAGACGGTCGATGCGCGTGGCCCCACGCGGCGAGCGCGGGCCAGGGCGGTATAGCGCATCCGCGATTGAAAAGTCGCGCCGTGGGCGCTGCGTGTGGTGGAACGCTCGCACATGCGCCATGCTGGCAGGTCCGCGTGTGGCTCCAGCGCAATTGACGCGGCAAAGGGCAGACGGCCGGACGCGGGTAGTACATAGTCGACATGAGCTAACGCGAGCAACCCATTCGGTTAACCATAAGAATGCTAGTCTGACTCCGCAGCTGCATCAGATCTCTCGGTAAAGGGTGGTTCCAATGAACTGCCCGGGAAGGGATTACCTCAATGCGTATGCAATCGGCTGCGTTGCTGGCGCTCTCTGTCATCGTTGCCGCGCCCGCTACGAGCCTGGCCGATGATGGATCGCGGAGCCGGCGTTCTTACGATCACATCTTTGTCCTGGTCGAAGAGAACACTGAGTTCTCAGATGTCATCGGCAATACGGCTCAGTTCCCAACCATCAACGCGCTGGCGGGACGTTTCGGCCTGGCCACGAACTACTTCGGCACGATCCACCCCAGTGAAGGCAACTACGTATCTCTCGTTGGCGGAGACGATTACGCGATCCAGGACGACAATGCTTACCAGACGCATCAGATCGCCCGGCCCAGTATTGTCGACCAGTTGGAGCAGGCGCATCTCTCCTGGAAGGGATACTTCCAAAACCTGCCAGTCGCTGGTTTTGCTGGTACGTGTTATCCCTCGACGACGGCGTGCCTGTATGCCTCGAAGCACAATGGGTTCGTCAATTTCGGCCATGTCTCGAGCAATCCGGCCGAGATGGCCAGGCTTGTGCCCGGCACAACCTTGATGGAAGACTTGGAAACGGACGACGTGCCGAATTTTGCATTCATCGCTCCCGATCAATGCCATGACGAACACGGCCTGTCGGTGTGTCCGGAGCCGCAGTTGTCGCAGGGCACCGATGCATACCTGAAGACGACCGTCGACGCAATCATGCACGCGGATGTCTGGCAGCGTGGGCGCAACGCAATCGTCATTACCTTCGACGAAGGCAGCACCAACCTGGGCTGTTGTGATGGTGGCGACGATCCCGCGACCACTGGCGGCGGACGGGTCGTCACGATTGTGATCCGCAATCACCAGGACCGGCCTGTCCAGGATCCGACAGCCTATAACCATCACTCACTCGTGGCTACGATCCAGGAGGCATTTGGGCTCGGCTGTACGTTCAACGGTCAGGCGGTCGGAGACACGTGCGACCGGCAGTTCGGGGTTCAGCCGATGGAGCCGCTCTTCGGCCTGCGTTAGTTAGCGCCCGACTACGCGGAGTAATCAGGAGTGCGTGAATCACGCACTGCGCCGGGTGGGAGAGTTGATTGGCAGTAAACGCATCCGTGACGAGATGTACGGCGTCGGCGTAGCTGCGAAATTCAACTCTCTCGACCGGCCCGCGATGTTCACAACGGGTGACAATGACTGGACTGATTGCGATCGGCCGTCCAACGGCGGCTTCAACTCCCTGGGACGTCTCGATCATGAGCGCCAGGTATTCTTCAGCGCTCCATTCTCGCTTTGGTCGGCATAAGCTGCGGCAGGAAGTCCAATCCAGCAGACGTTCGCCGAAGCCGCAGCCCAGGCTTGAGAACTTCTCACGCGTCGAAACCTTGCGCATAACCAGACCAACGGAAACAACAATGTCCAATCGCTAAAGGTTCTGGTGGATCCG
>JAFAPL010000500.1 GCA_019247135.1 Chloroflexota bacterium
ACCGTCACCGCCGGGTCGCAACTGGTGACTTGGCCGGCCATATTCGTTACCTGCAGCGCCACCTCAGCACCCTGGGTCTGGTCGACCTTGGTCGCCGTGACGACCACGGGGCTGGTCGTTCCCGCGGGGAATGATGGCACATCCACCGTGGCATTGGTCGCGAGCGTGACGGCGACAGTCTGCAGACCGCTCGTCGTATCCTGCACTGTGATCTGGATCTGGGCCGGCGGGCCGTCGAGCGTAGCCGTCAGCGCGCAGGATGGCGCCGGTGGTGGTGGTGGTAAGACCGGCACTCCCACCAGGCCGAGCGCGCTGACAGAGAGCGCGGTTGCGAACACCGGATTGTAGTCGTCGCGCGCATCCGCTGGCCAGGAGCCGTCGCCGTTCTGCTGGCTCAGGAGGAGATCGACAACATTGGCATACCAGTTCGTGGGGTCGCCAAGGTCGGGTGGGATATACGACCCCAGCCCCTTGGTCAGCGCGAACAGAGAGTAATGAAATCCGCCGTCGCCGTCGAAGGCCCAGGAGCAAGGCGGGGAATTGATGAATTGCGGGGGACTGCAGGACCCATCCTCAGTTTTGGCGGTGTGGTAGACCATCTGGTAAGTCGGCTTGGCGTCCTCGTACGTGTTGAGCACGTCCTGGTCGAACTTGATCGCGGCCGCCACATTGGGATCGCTGCTGGGCAATCCATCGAAGGCGTAACTGAACAGCAGCGAGCCCGAGTCGTTGGCGTTCGAGGCAAAGGGGTTGGGTGCGCCCGTTACATCTGCAGGCAGGTATCCGCCACCGCCGTCGTTGAAGCCGGACCCACCCAGTGGGGGTTGGGTGAAGGGATTGCTCGCGATCGCCTGGACGTGGTGATTCCAGTTGATGTTATCGGGCACGAGCGCCGCTGGGATGCCACCGTCCGTGACCGCCAGACCCGTCATGGCGAAGCCAGAGTTCGACTCATCGGAGCGGCCCTTGTCTGGAGCGTAGTTCCAGCCGCCGCAGAAGCCGGCGGTCGATGAGCCGTCCGCCGAGGCGCAGCCCGTGTAAGCCGGGCCTTGGAACGAGTTGATCAGAAAACTCCGGCCACCGGCGATTGCACCTGGCACGGCTGGGTTCACGCTCGTAAACGGCGCGAGCCCGAGCAGCGCGATGCCCGTGCTGTACGTGGGGTCAAAAAATGGGGAGAAGGCCCCCGGGATCCCTTCTGACGGGCCCTGGTTGGCCAGGAGGAAGTTGATTGCGTTCTGCACGTGCGTCTGATACGCGGGCGGCAGGCTGCTGAAATCCCCATTCGCCAGTACGCCGTAGGCCGCCAGGGCCATGCCGGTCTCGGCGACCAGGCCGCTGCCATAGCTGCCATTGGCATTCTGGTGCATATCGAGGTACGCAACGCCATGGGCAATCGCCGCGTTAACCTGGTCTTGCGTCCAACTGCCCGGGCCAGCCGCCTGAGCCCCGGTCACGGGCAGCAGTACCAGTCCTGCAGTCACCAGGGTTGGAAGCACGCCCCGAGCGAGAAACCTAACACCGGCGCGACGCGCGCGCCAACCAGGTGCGGCGCTGGCGCAGCGGATCCGATCCATCCGAAATACCTCCGTCGGTGACCAATGCACGCAACCCCCGACCGAGTGGCGCCGAATCGGTTCGGCAGGGACCCTGATCAGGGCCGCTCCTCGCCGTTATCCCCCATTCCCCCAGAGTCTTCCGTCCGTGCGGGGCGGTGCCGCCAGCGTCCCACACCGGCGAAGGCTTGTCAACGGGGTTGGTCTCATCACAGCTTCTCCGGCCGTGACCGGCCACCACACACGGTTTGCTGCGCCTGGACTCAGGAGGAGTCCTACCCGCCCGGCACCGGCCAGTATGCGGCCCGTGTGCACGATAGGGGGAGAAGTTTGAAGAATGCCTTGCTGGTGGCGACTGGGTACTCAGGCGATGGCTGACGGTGTGCGTTCGCGGGGCAGCACCACGTGGAACGTACTGCCGCGGCCCGGCTCGCTTTCGACCCAGATTCGTCCGCCATGGCGGTTCACGATCTCTTTGCTGATATACAGACCCAGACCCATGCCGCCGCTGTGACGTGAAACCGGATCCTCTGCTTGATAGAACAGGCCGAAGACCGCGTTGAGCTGATGCGTCGGAATGCCGACCCCGAAATCGGTGACGCTGATCTCCACGTTCGGTCCGTGCTCGCACACGCGAGCGATGATCCGCCCACCCGCGGGTGAAAATTTGATCGCGTTGCTGATGAGATTATCGAGCACCTGCTCCAGGTGGTCGCGATCGGCGTGAATTGCTGCCGGCGCACATTGCAGGTCGACTTCGATGTGGTGCTTCGACGTGGTGAGCTGGAGTCGATCCACGACTTCGTGCACCAGCTGCCCGGGATCGACGTCCTGCCAATGGAACTCCAACTTTCCGGACTCAATCCGCGAGACGTCGAGCAGCTCGTCAATGAGCCGGCCCAGGCGCGCCGTTTGCGAGTTGAGAAGTTCCAGGCGCTCGAGATTTGCGCGCTGCTCGGTGAGCCAGTCGTCTTCGTCCGGCCAGCCTTCTTGCAGACGACGCACCATTCTGCGCGCGAGCACTTGCGCTAGACCCGAAATGGACGTCAGCGGAGTCTTGAGCTCGTGCGACGCCATCGACAAGAACCGGGATTTCAGGCGGTCCAGCTCCTCCAGCTGCGCAACGTGAGATTGTGCGTCGCGATACAACGATTCAATCTCTGTGTTCGCGCGCGCCAGCTCGTGCATGCGCTGCTGGAGCTGGGCCGTCGCTTCGTCGATACGACGCTGCAAATCGAAGTTCAGCTCGTTGATGGTGCGATTGGCTGCCTCCAGCTCCGCCACATAGGCTCTCAACTGGAGTCCCAGGTGGCGACGCTCGATCCCGCGCGCCACCACCACTCGTAGCTC
>JAFAPL010000502.1 GCA_019247135.1 Chloroflexota bacterium
TCGGACTCGTGCAGGAACGCTAGATGTCCCGCTATAGCGTCTGCTTCAGGTTTTCAGGGCTGCACCACAGCAATGCCCGTTGACTCCCAGTCGGGCCCGCGTGGCGCGTCAGTCGTTCAGGGCCGCGCCGTAAAAGCGCAGATAGTCCGGCACGTGCTCGATCCAGTACTCGGCCTCATGCGTTCCGGAAAAGATGTGCCACTCGTGCTTCAAGCCCTGGTCCGTGAGCGCCTGGTGGACGGCCTCGATGTTCGGCAGCCACACGTCCTCGTCGCCGACGTCCAGCCAGATCGACAGCGAGTCGAGCCCCGAGCGGTTCTCGATCAGCCAGACCGGGTCGTTATCCCAGAAATCCTGATCGTGCAGGAACCACAACGCGGGGTCCGGCTGGGTGCGAACCGATGGACTGTGCGAGCCGACGATGCCGAACACGTCCGGATGCTGGAAAGCCAGGTTCAGCGCGCCGAGGCCTCCCATGGAGAGACCGCCGATCGCGCGCTCGCGCGGCGAGGTCAGCGTTCGGTAGCGCTGATCAACCATCGAGACGACGTCTTCGGTCATGTAGTCGCCCCAGCGCGGGCCGTCGTCGGACCAGTTGGCCCAGTACGTCTGTCCCCCGTCGTCGGGCATGACGATGATCATGGGTGCAATCTCGCCGCTGGTGATCATGCGGTCGGCCTGCTCGGGCAGGAAGGAATCGCTCCACTCGGTGTAGTTGCCGCCCGCGCCATGCAGCATGTACAGGACCGGGTAGCGCCTGCTCGGACTGCGCAGATAGTCGGGCGGCAGGTAGACGCGATAGGAGAAATCTTCGCCGATGATGGCGCTGCTGAACTTGTCGTCCACGACGAAGCCTTGCAGCGCTTCATAGGCCGCCACTGGCGTACCACGGACCGTTGGCACGGGCCTCGGTGTCGGCGCTTTGGGCCGCGGTGTCGCCGTTGCAGGTGCTGATGTGGCCGTTGGTCGCGGCGTGAGCAGCTGAACCGGAATGAAGCGGGTCGGCGTGGGTGGGGGAGGCTGGGTTGGTTCAGCCGGCCGCGGCGGCGAGCACGCGGTGGCGAGCATGAGTGCGGCAAGAAGCGCTGCACAACCGCGCACGGGAAAGCTCAATCATAAGTCGCCGGTGCCCGCCCGGCGAGTTTCGAGCCCTGGGTGCGGCGTTGGATCGGCTGGCATTCACCAGCTGCCGCGAAGCGAACGGCCTCGATTTTCCGCATCGGGTTCGTTACACTCGTCTCGCAGACCGGGCGCGTAGCTCAGTTGGTTAGAGTACGTCGTTGACATCGACGGGGTCAGAGGTTCGACTCCTCTCGCGCCCACCCCATCCGTGCAGTGCGGGCGTCCGCCCGTCGTGTCGCCAGCGTTCTCGAGCACGCGCCGATGCCGCCGCGAACGCCAGCCTCATTGCTCGCAATTGGCCCGAGCCGGCGGCGCGCCTCGCGGACCTACCCGACGATATCCACCCGCGCTGCCTAGCTCAGCACCAGCCCGCAACCGAATCGAGCTGGATCGTCCGGTCGACGATCTGCTAATAGATGCGCTGCTTCAGTCCTGCCGGTCGGAGAAGCGTGATCTCGCCTCTGTCGTAGCTGATCAGCCCCTGGCGCTCGAACGCGCCAAGCCACTTGTTGACGCTCTCGCGTGTCGCGCCGACCAGCGACGCCAGCTCACCCTGCCTCATCCGCTCTGGTAGCACGGAACCGTCCGGGGGCAGCTCCGATCCAGCGGTGCCCGCCAGGTCCAGGAGGACCCGCGCCAACCGTGCTGGCACATCCAGGAAGGTCGTGTTCTGAATCAGGTCGGCATCCCGTCGCAGGTAGCGACTGACGGTCGCGAGCAGCTTGGAGGCCACCGTCGGGTGCTCCGCGAGGAAGTGGCGAAAGGCGTCACGCTCCAGCACGAGCTGAACGCCCGCTTCGGTCACGATCGCGTCCGCGGAACGCGGCTCATCGTCGAGCAGTGCCAGCTCGCCGTGAAAATCACCGGGCGCGAGCCGCCGCAGGATCAGCTCTTTTCCGTCGGGCGAGGTGAGCGCGATCTTCACGCGCCCACTGGCGATCACGTAAAACGCCGTGCCCACGTCCCCGCGTAAATAGACGACCTCGTCCCGCGTGTACGGTCGCGGGCGCATGCAACCCGCCAGGCCGATCAGCTCAGCGGTCGAGAGATCCGAAAAAAGACTGACCTGAGCCAGCAGCTCCGGCTGCGCCCCTGGCGCCGCGTACGCACGGCGTATTCCATAGGCTGTGAAGTCTGGGCCGCTGGCTGCGCCGACCATAGTGTGTTTCAGTCCTCTTTCTGGCGAATACTCGGCCAAGGCTACTCCGCGTTTGGAAGCAAGCGCATCCGTAGAAGCACTGATTGGACGCGCGCTCTTGCCACTCTTGACGCCCTTTGCGCTTTGCGCTTTTTGAACTCCTGGCGCTAACGGATCGACGTGCGCCAATACCGCCTCGCTCCGCTTGAGCTCCGGCAGCGGAGTGTTGGTGCCTCCTGCTGTCGCGCCTCCACGTGCATAAGTCGAACACATGAAACGCGAATCGACCTTGAGAAAATGTCGCTCCGCCTCCAACAAACGAAGCCGCACGCTCCGCCAAAATATCCCGCCACACACCGCGGCCATCCGGAGCACCTGTTGCGAACCGGGCTCCAAATCGATCCAGTCGCACTTCGAGTACCTGCTGGACCGGCGCGGGCACTCTCGGCTCCGCGCGCGCGAGCTGTCATCCGCCCATCCTGCTCGTACGACTTCGTGGATGAAACACGGCCTCCCGCCGGTTCTCATCAGAATTCGTTCCCCCAGCAATCGTCGATCACTCCACCGAACGCCGCGTCGATAAGGCATCGCCACGACGCATATTCAACGCTAAATGATTCGGAAGCGCCTCGCTGATTGGATCCACCCAATGCGGATCTTCGGCAACCAGCCGTAGCGCTCCCGCCCGCGAGTATTCATCATCATATGGTGCAGGATTGGATGCTGGTGCCCAGTAAATCCAGTTCGTCGT
>JAFAPL010000505.1 GCA_019247135.1 Chloroflexota bacterium
TCAAGGAGAGCGCGTACGGCCGCGGCGCGGTCACTCGGCTGTTCGATAAAACGACCGATGGTTTGGCCCGTAAGCGTGAAGAAGATCACGAATCTAGTCATGGTTCCCTACTCCCCGCGGACTACCTCCGCCACGCTCAGTGAACACGATCCACAGCGGCTGCGTCGATGCGCCTTCGCGGCCAGTGCCATCGGCGCACCCCGAGACGCCGGCTGTCATCAACTCGGTCATGTTCCTGGACATGCCGTACCGTTTCAGCGCCGAACAGCCCGGCCTGCTCGGGCTGCACCTCAGCGCGATTTGAATCGCCTCTGAGAACCTCACAGTGCTGTGGCACGCGAACGAGGATGGCCGACGCTGCTCGCGCCCAGAATGCAACGATGGACGTGAGGCCGCACCCGTACCCCGGCGTACCCGGGGCGTACCCAGCCGTCCGCCAGGGACCCGCGGCCGTCTGGTGACTGGCGTGGTGAGGACGACCGGGGGCACGATGGCCGCACGGGGGGAGGCGGATCAGGTGCACGAGCGAGCTCTCCCAGCGGATCACGGCGTGCCGTGGCACGGCGTGGTCACCGCTGGAGCACCAGGATCTGCAGTGCCAAGGTGCGGGCGCTGGATATGAAGACCCGTGCGACCGCGCAGCCGCGAGTCGCACCGTCACACGCGGCGCCGCGTCGATGGGCGCCTGGGGTTCGAGTTTGTTGGCTCACGGGCGGGGTCACCTGCGCGACCAGCAAGACGCGTCGACGGTAGGGGGCGCACAATGAGGTGGGGTGCCAGCACGCAAGCGCGCCCGGCTGGGTTGCACCGGCGATCGGGTCATGCAGCAACTTCGTATGCCAAGGGGGTAGACGATGTACCGCACTAGTGACGGCCAGGAGATCTTCGTCATTGATGGTCACGTGCACTATTGGGACGGGAGCCGCGAGAACTGGAGGAACCCGAAGTATGCCGAAGGCTGGTTGAACTGCTTCTACGACTATCACAAGAACCTGAGCCCAGCCGAGGAAGTCTGGCCACTCGAGCTGTACGCGAAGTACCCCGAAGAACAGATCATGAAGGATCTCTTCGAGCAGGGCTACGTCGACATGGCCATCTTCCAGCCGACGTACCTCATGGACTTTTATACCAACGGCTGGAACACGGTCGAGCGGAGTGCGACGCTCAAGGAGAAGTACCCGGACAAGTTCATCCTGAACGGTCGGTTTGACCCGCGCGACGGCGAGGATGGGCTCATCGCGTTCGAGGAACAGGCCAAGCGTTACGGGTTCAAAGGCGTCAAGCTGTATACGGCTGAGTGGGTCGGCAGCTCCAAAGGCTACAGCCTCAAGGACGAGTGGGCGCGGCGCTACCTGGACAAGTGCGCCGAGCTGGGCGTACTGAACATCCATGTGCACAAGGGCCCGACAATCTGGCCCTTCAATCGGGATGCATTCGACGTCGCCGACATTGACGACGCGGCCACCGAGTACCGCGACGCCGGCCTCCGTTTCATCGTTGACCACTGTGGGCTGCCGCGCCTGGAGGACTTCTGCTGGATCGCCGCCCAGGAGCCTAACGTCTACGGCGGGCTGTCGGTGGTGATGCCCTTCATCCATGCCAAACCGCACTACTTTGCCGAGGTTCTGGCGGAATTGCTGTGGTGGCTGGGCGAAGACCGGCTCATGTTCCAGAGCGACTATGCGCTGTGGAGCCCGAAGTGGCTCATCGACAAGTTCATGGCCTTCGAGTTCCCACAGGACGTCAAGGAGCAGCGCGGCGTCGACCTGACCCTTGAGGGCAAGAGGAAGATTCTGGGCCTCAACGCCGCCAAGCTGTACGACTTGACGGCTCCGGGCCAGGGTGCCGAGCGCGGATTCACCGAGGCGCTTAAAGCTCCGGTACCGGCGTGAGCCAGGCGGCGGTGGTCTCGGAGCACGAGGTGCTCGGGGCCCTCCGCGGCGTCATCGACCCCGAACTGGACGAGTCAATCGTCGAGCTGCAATTCGTGGACAGCGTTCGCGTCGAGGACGATTACGTTGAGGTCGTTCTACGCCTGCCGACCTTCTGGTGCGCGCCCAACTTCGCTTACCTGATGGCCTGCGACGCCCGCGACCAGGTGCGCCAGGTCGCGGGTCGGCGCCAGGTGCAGGTGCGGCTGAAGGACCACTTCGCCTCGGACGAAATCAGCCGTGGCGTTTCCGAAGACCAACCCTTCGATCACATCTTCGCCGACAACGCCGCGAACGACGACCTGACTGAGCTGCGACGGCTCTTCCAAACCAAAGCGTTCACCATGCGGCTCGAACAGCTGGTGCAGTTCCTGCTCGATCAGGGCCTGTCGCCGGTTGAGGTCTCCGACCTGCGCCTGGCCGACCTGGTCTCGGGGTCCGATGCTGAGCCGCTGGTGCTGCGACTGGGCGACCAGGTGCGGCGTTTGCGGGGCGGGGCGTCACTGGCGCGTTCCTACCTGGGCAAACGGCGCCAGCTAGGGCTCGACCAGGCTGATGATGCCGTACTCGTCAGCGACGAGCGGGGCATGCCGATCGCGGCAGACGCGCTGCTGATTTACCTGCAGCAAGCTCGACGGCAGCGCATCAGCATCGCCTTCAACTCGATGTTCTGCCGCGGTCTGCTGGAGACGCGCTACGGAGGAAACGGGGAGCGATGAAGGCTGTTCGACTGTTCCAGATCGACCAGCCACCCCGGCTGGTCGACGTCCCGGAACCGACGATCAGTGGTCCGATGGACGTGATTGTGCGCATTGCTGGCGCCGGCGTGTGTCGGACCGATCTCCACTTGGTACAGGGAGTGTTCGACGCGATCCGGGGCAAGCTCCCGTTCACCCTGGGGCACGAGAACGCTGGCTGGATCCAAGCGGTCGGCACCGGCGTCTCAAACCTGGCCCCGGGCGACCCGGTCATCCTTCACCCCCAGCCGAGCTGCGGCCTGTGCGCGGCCTGCCGGGCGGGCAACGACATGCACTGCACCGGAGGCAGCTTCTTCCCTGGCTTCGACGGCACCGATGGTGGCTACGCCGAGTACCTCCGAACCAGTGCGCGCGCGGTCGTCAAGCTGGCACCAGGCACGGACCCGGCTTCGCTCGCACCGTTCGCGGATGCCGGCATTACCGCGTACCACGCGGTCAAGAAGGTCCTGCCACGTATCTCGCCGGGCACGACCGTCGCCGTGGTTGGCATCGGCGGCCTGGGCCACTTCGGCGTGCAGATCCTTACATGCGTGCTCGGGACGTCAGCGCATTGTGTCAAGGCTGTCAGCGAAGGTTGGACATCGGCGAGCCCGACACTGGCCGTGGCTTGCCGACGAACACCAGCAGTCAATCCGGTCTGTGTGTGCGAGGCAACCATGCTGCCACAGTCCGATCAATTCCTGATCGGTTGTTACCTGGCACGGACCTGCCATGGTCTCGACGGTTGTGGACCGCTGGAGCAGCATCGACACGCTTTGAACGCCCAGTTGCCTGTTTGTGCGTCGAATTGTTACGTGCCCTTTGGCTGCAAGGGCTGGTGTCATTTCAGTGAGTGCCGCACCGCTAGCATTCTGAAAAAGAAGCTGGCAAGAGCGCGAATTGTCGGTTGGTTCGAGCAGCTGCGACCAGTAAGCGTGCACCGGCAACTCGAGTGATGCCGCTGTCGCCGTTCTCGTCGACTACCCGGGTGCCCCGGGCTGATTGCCAGAGCGTGTTGTTGATGTATCGTGCGTCGTGGCGGCATGTCTGTCGGCACGGTCGTACAGTTGCCGCCAACTGGCGTTATCGGTGGTCATCAACTGCTCAGCATTCACCGTCAGTAGTGCCAGCGCGGCCGGGCTCGCCTTACCCGCGTACGAGCCTGCCTGGGCCAGGTATAGGGACTGCTCGCGTTTGAGGCCTTCGCCGGTAACCCGGGATCCCGATCAGCCGACCGACGAGTCGGGCGACCAGGCGACGCTTGCATACGGCCATGGTCGGCGAGGTCTCAGGCATGATTGCGTCGCCGCAACTCGGTCAGGCAGGACGGAGCGGCGCGACTTGTCGGGCATCACCGCGACCGCACGGATGTCGCCAGGGCGTCCAGTGCCTCGGGCAGGCGTGCCGTCGCCCAGGATCTCCAGGGGTTTGTCAACGATCAGCGCCTCCTGGTCTGCTTCGCCCCGGCGACCGGGAGCGGACAGCAGCAGGTGGCAATACGTAGCGGTCTTCGAGATTCTGTCCAGGTCCGTCGCACGTCGCTCAAACTGGCGTTATCGGTGGTCAGTACGCGGTGACGCCGTGGGTCCCGCGCAGGAATGACGGTGCCACGATCCGGTCCCCCGGCTGTACTACCGCGACCCTCCCCGAACCCCTGGCCCCGCTTGCTCGCTTGCAGGCAGTGGAGTTGAGTGATGAGTACTGGCGACATGACATCCAGCGGCTTGTGACCGTCCTGGAGAGTACTGACTCGCCGGCGCGGTACGAAGCCCGCGAGCGCAATGAAGCGCCACGAGCACCCCTCCCATAAGTAGCAGCACCCCCCGCAGCTTGCGGGCTTGGCCTTGGCCATCATCGCGCAAGGTCGAGCCTCGAGCTCGACCGCGTGTTTCCCCACACCAGACCGTGGGACGGCGCGCGGTTCTCCGGCGACTACGTTGGCCGTGGTCGCCAACCCCCGCCGTACGAGGTGTGTCAAGCGACTCGGGCGGTGGACTCCGTCGCGCCATCCAGGCTGGCAAATGTGGGGCCGATCAGTTGCCGCCCGATAGCGGCGGTCTGATGGTTGTCGCTTCGCCGCCACCTGTCGACCGTCAGACGGCTTGCAACGCGTCGTAGTGACGCCCGCGGAGCTCCAGCGCGAGCCCCCCGACTAGTGGGTCCCGGGTCACGCTCCGAGTCTCCGAGACCAGGGCGTGACGCGAACCGTCACGCGCGCCCTGGCCTGTCCAAAGAAGGCTCTATACGTCGACAGGCTCCATACGCCGACAGGTCTCTAATGGCTGCCAATCGATATAGACCTCAGGCTGTTGCCGCAGTCTTCTCGTCGGTCCAGGCAGCGCGCCAGGTCTCGTTCTCTGACGAGATGGCCGACTCCACCTCATCAACGAACTTCTCGATAACAGCCTGATCGGCGCGCTGCGGATCCGAGTCAAAGCGATCGCGTAAGCGAGTCAGCTGCCGGGCGGTCGCAGCATAGTTTACGGATAGTTCGTCATAGCGCGCCGCGGCCATATGGGCGGTAACTGCTGCGCTGATGGTCGTCAACACCGCGACCCATGGCCCCAATTGTGGAATCCATTGAGGAACATCCCATCTGAAGCCACCGGCCGTTCCACTGCTGATCACGCCGAAAATCGCAGCAAGCAGACCAACCGAGAAAACACACTGCCGGAACAACCCCGCTCGGCGCGCGTTCCTGCGCGACTGCTTTTCGTAATACCCCGTTATCTGCTGATTCACGCGTTTGTCGACGTACTCGTCTGCATTCAGCGGTGCAGTTGGGCGTTTCTCAGCTTGAGAACTCTGTTCGGCCGTGACTTCGGCATCGTACTTCTCAAGATCACCTGCCGCATTGAGGATGGCATCGCGGCGGTCCACGAATTGCCGCATGTCGCGGTCCGCGCCATATGGGGGACCGCCAGCCAGGAATCGGTAGATGTCTTCTTTGAGACCCTCGGACACGGAGCGTGCGCGAACCCAGTTCCGCACCTGTTCCCTCGACGTCCTGTACATCGCTGTATAGGGCACGAAGGCAAGTGCCACCGCGCCGACGATGGCGAGAGTGGAACGCGCCGTTGGATCCAGGTCGGTCGTTGCCGCCAAAGTCGCTAGGAATGCACCCAAGATGCCGGCAGCGGCGGCCCAGTCCCGCCAGCGTTCGAGGCCCCGCTTGAAGTTTGTTGCCCGGGTTGACCATTTCGCCTGGAGGAGCCAGGTGTCAGTCAGGATTCTTGACCGGCTGAACGAAGACGTTGCACTTGCCGCTGTGAGAGCAATTGGTGTGCTGTTCTGGTCGCTCATCAGCCGCCCCTCAGCACGGCGCTGAAGCGCTGGACTACGGATTGGTCTAGTCCCAAGGCCACTCGCACGTCATCCAGCCCGCGCAGTATGCGTTCGATATCGTCGGGACTTGGTCCGAGCCGCGCCACAGCCGTGAGTTGCTCGATGACGCGTTCATCGTCACGGTTGGCCAACGCCGCCGTCGCGCGGGTTGCGTGTGTCCAGATGTTCCGTTCCGACAACCCGTCGATGATTTGCCCCGCACGACGGTACGCGGAGCGAGCCTCCTCCAGCTTGTCAAGTCGCAGCAGGACCTGCCCGAGCACGTCCGCGAGGTAATACGATTCGGGATGGTTGTCGAGCGCGCGCCGGTACGTGTCGGCGGCCCCTTCCAAGTTGTTCTGGCGTCGATGCAGGCGCCCCTTCAGCGCGGCGCATTCGACATTGTGCGTGAACGCTTGCTCATCAAGCTCCGTGATCCGCTGGACCGTCTGCACAGCTGCCTCTAGCTGTTTGGCATCCAACTGCGCCTGACCGCACGCGCGCAGCAGAAAGATGTCGCGGGGCGTTAGAGACAACGCGAGCTTGTACTGGTCGATGGCCCGCGCCGGCTCCTTCGATGCCAGATATGCTGCACCCAGTCGACGGTGAATGCGCAGGTCGAGCGCCAGTGGCTGATCATTGCGTCCGCGGCCGAAGGCCAGGTTCAGCCAATCATGTAAATGGGGTAGCTC
>JAFAPL010000508.1 GCA_019247135.1 Chloroflexota bacterium
GGGTATGGGGGTCGGGCTCGAACCCCAGCCGGCTCTGGTAGCGCACCAGGCGCATCAGCCGCGTGGGGTCGTCGATGAAGCTGTCATCGTGCAACACGCGCAGGATCCCCTGGTCGAGGTCCACCAGCGCGTCCGCGACGCCCGTCAGCTCGCCCCGTCGCTCGCCTCCGAGCGCGATCGCGAGCGCGTTAACCGTGAAGTCGCGTCTGGCGAGGTCCTCGGCAAGGCTGCCCGGGGCAACCTCCGGCAGCGAGCCCGGTGCCGGGTAGCGCTCGCTGCGCGCGCGCACGAAGTCGTAGGAGTAGCCCTTGAGCGAGACCGTGAAGGTTCCAAACCGGTCGTGAGCCCGCAGGGCTGCGCCGAGGGAGCGAGCCACCGGCTCAGCATCGCCCTCCACCACTACATCGAGGTCGGTCGGCGCTCCACCGAGCAGCAGATCGCGGACGGCCCCGCCCACCAGGTGTAACCCCGCGACGTCCGGTAGCCGCTCGAGCAGCGGCGCGCCCGCCGGCAGCGCGGCGACCCGCTCGATCAGCTCCGAAGGCTCCGGGATCTCCACGCGCGCATCTTCGCGCCTCGCCCGGCCGGGAGTCAGAGTGCCGCGAAGTGACGCGCCGGGTGGCGGATCGCCGGGACTGCCGTGCTGGCGTCGGGACGCAGCGCGAAGCGCACGTCGTCCCGGAAACCCCGGTCTACCAGCTCGCGGGCGGAGTGACAGCGCGCAAGCGCGTCGCGCACCTGGGGGTCGCTGTAGGCCGCGATCGCCCCCGCGGCATCGGGCGACCGGGCGCCGGGCAGCCGCGCCAGCACCGCCCCGGCTCCGACCAGGTCTTCGAGTGCGGGACGCAGCGAGCCATCCGGCCATCGCTCGCCGGCGGCCAGGACCAGCACCCGGTCCGAGGCGGTCGCGGCGGCGGCATCCGCGACGGCTGCAGCGTTGCGGATACAACCAGCGAGGACGGTGGCCGCCCCACTCGCCGCTCGGTGTGCAAGCTCGGCGCCGTTGGGACTGGGGAGCACCAGCTTGGACTGAGCGGGGAGCTCTGTCAGCGACAACGGCGAGAGGCTTGGCTGGTGACGCGAGCGCTGCGCCGCGGCCGGCAGCGCGCCGTGACGGCTCGCCCACTCGGCGGCGAACCGGCGGCTCGCGGCCCAGGGGATCACACTCGCGCCGCGAGCCACAGCTACCTCGACGCAAGTGCAGAACGACAGCACGTCGACCACGACGACCACGTCCGCCTCCTGCTGAAGGTGCGACCGACCCGCCTCGCCCCATCCGAATTCAAGTTCGAGCGCCACCGCCGCGAGTCTCGCAAGTACGACACAGCCGGCACCTGGCCGTCACTACCATCACGCGGATGCCACGTCCCGGTCGCTGGCTGCGGTGGGGGCTAGTTGCCGGCGCGATCGTCCTGCTGCTGGGCGGCGGTGCGGTCGCGTTCGTGCTGCTGCACACGCCCGGCAACGTGTCCCATCCGAACGTCGAGTTCACGACCCCAACGTCGAGCTCCACCACGACGGCGACCAAG
Source organism: Chloroflexota bacterium (assembly GCA_019247135.1). The sequence continues at coordinate 1,530 of JAFAPL010000508.1, forward strand.
CCTCCGCCGAAGCCGAAGGTCGTGGTCGACAACTTCGAATGGCCTCGCTACGGCTACGACGCCGAGCGCACGCGGTTCTTCGGCGGCAAGTCGCTCACCCCGCCGCTCCGGGTCGGCTGGAGGTTCCAGGACTTCGCGCTGCTCGAGTTCCCGCCCGTGATCTACGGCCACACGCTGTTCCTGATGGACGACGACGCCTCCGCCAAGGCCCTCGACGCACGCACCGGCCACAAGCTTTGGGAAACGAAGGTTGGCACGCTGGCGGCAGCCTCCCCAGCCCTGGGAGTCCCCCAGGGGCTCGTGTACGTGCCGGTGCTGTCGGTGCACGGACACAGTCCCGGCGCCGGCAGCATCGTCGCGCTGTCGATGAAGACCGGACACGTCGCCTGGTCCCATCCGATCCCGGCCGGCACCGAGTCCTCGCCGCTCGCCTGGGGAAGCAACCTCTACTTCGGCGATCAGTCCGGGACCGTGTACTCGCTCCGCGCCAGGGACGGCCACGTCAACTGGGTCTACCACGCGAGCGGCGCGGTCAAGGGCGGCCCGGCGCTCGCCGACGGGGTCCTCTACTTCGGCGACTACGCCGGGCGAGCCTACGCGCTGAACGCCGGCAACGGCCACCAGATCTGGGCGGTCACCACGTACGGATCCCAGTTCGGATTTGGCTCGGGCAACTTCTACTCGACCCCGGCCGTCTCCTTCGGGCGCGTCTACATGGGCAACACCGACGGCCGCGTCTACTCGTTCGCCGCCCGCACGGGACAGCTGGCATGGGCAACCGGCACCGGCTCCTATGTTTACGCATCGGCCGCGGTGGCGGTCGTCCCGGGGCTCGGCCCGACCGTGTACGAGGGCTCCTACGACGGCAACTTCTACGCGTTCGACGCCCGCTCCGGAGCGATCAGGTGGTCGCATGCCGCCGGCGGCAAGATCTCGGGGTCGGCGAGCATCGTCGGCGGCGTCGTGTACTACTCGGACCTCGGCTCGCGGACCACTACGGGTCTCAACGCGCGAACCGGCGCGACCGTGTTCAGCTTCCCGGATGGCGCGTTCAATCCTGTGGTCGCCGACCACGGCGCGATCTACCTGAGCGGCTATTCGATGCTCTATCAGATGCTTTCGGCGCACCGCTAGCTGCAATCGGCGTAGAATTCGTCGGGCAGCCCCAGGAACAGCCCGATGCCCGTCCATGACGGCGCAAAATGCGGCCTCGGCGGAACGTGCGTTCGAGGACTTTGCTATGCTGTCCGGTCTATGCGTTGTCGTAGTGGAAGTCACTGCCAGCACCCGGCTGCCCCTGGTCGCCGGTTCTGTGCGGAGCACGCGGCCGAGCTCGATCGCATGCGCGAAGAGCTCAAGGACGCCGCCGCTGCTCGCATCGGTCGTGGCCGCCCGAAGCGGTCCTCGACGTGCTGCCGCCCTGGCTGCTACGAGCCTC
>JAFAPL010000514.1 GCA_019247135.1 Chloroflexota bacterium
GTCGGATACAGGTTCAACGTGGTCGGGTCGGTCACGACCCCGCGCACCGCGTCGAATTCTTCTTTCATGGTTGGCGGCGCCATCGTCAAGTAGGGCGACGGTGGGTCGCTCGGGGCGAGCACGTCGGTCGAGACGTAGGCTGTGTCGTGCGTGCGTGGGTTGGCGATATACGCGAAGTTGCCGCTATAGCCGAGCACCTGGACGAGCGTTTGGGCTGGGGCGGAGGAAAGCACGTCCGTCTGGTCGCTGGGGCCGGCGTACAGGCTGGCATCGCCGAGCGTGATGGCCCAGGTCGGTTGCGGCTGCTGCTGGGCCTGCGGCGATGCTTGCGGCTGCGGCGATTGTTGCGCCTGTGCCTGCGGCGTCGCCTGGGTTTGCGGCGTCGCCTGGGTTTGCGGCGTCGCCTGGGTTGGCTGTGTAGCCTGCGCCTGCCGTGTTGACACGGGCGTGGGCTGCGGCGTCGGCGTGGCCGGGTGCCCTGGTGCCGCCATTGCCGCGCTCGGCCCAACGGCCAGCAACACGATGATCAACGAACCAGCAACCAATCGAGCGAGGCACCGAACCATGCCGTCCTCCGTGGAGTCGCCTGAGCGTCTGTGCGCCATCTTACGTATCACAACGGGCCGATTGTGCCGATATTGCGCTGGGCCGGCGGACGGCGGAGGGTGTACCAAACGGCTAGCCTGAACCTATCCTGCGCAGATTGTTGCTCGCGCTCGGAGTGCTGACTACGGCTGCTCTGCCGTCGGTCGCGCGTGCCGCGCCGAGCCCCACCCCGACGGCCACGATCCACGTGGTGCCGACCGCCACCGCCACGGCGGTTCCGACCCCGCTCAAGATGCCGACGGCGACTGTCGTCTCGGTACCTGACCCCACCCCTGTCGCCCCAACGCCCGACCCCACGGCCGTTCTGCCGATACCGGACCCCGCCGCCGTTCCAACGTCGCAGATAACTCCCGCGCCGGCGCCGCAAGCCAATGCATCCGTCGCCAGGCCGAGCCCCGGCGTCGGGGCAACGCTCCTGCCGTCCGTGGGTCCGAGCAGTGTGCCAAGTGCCGGGCCAACCGAAGCCACGCTCCCCACCAGCACGGCCGAGCCAGCGCCAACCGACGACACCCAAAGCGCCGAAGAGCCCGCCCAGGATTGGCACGCGTTTGTGCCAACCGACACCGCCGACCACCTCGCCACCATGGACCGAGCCGCGCGGGGCTCGGGCTGCGGCGTGCCCTGGCAGCTCCTGGCCGCCATCGCGCGGGTGGAATCGGACTTCGGCCGCAACATGGCAACGTCCTCCGCTGGCGCAATCGGCTACGGACAATTCCTGCCATCCAGTTGGCAGACATTCGGCAACGAGGGCAACGCCTACGACTATCGAGACGCACTGCCCGCCATCGCGAGCTACCTGTGCCAGTCCGGGCTTTCTCGCGACCCACGGGCCGCGTTGTTCGCCTACAACCACGCCGACTGGTACGTGGACCTCGTGCTCGCGCTGGCCGTGCGCTATGACCGTATGGCGCCCGGCGGCCCCACGCCCGAAGTTCTCGATACCGGTCCAACCAACGACGCGGGCACGCCGTTGCATTACGCGCCGGTGCGCGACATCGCGCTTCAGCTGCGCCCACGCAGCGTGCCAGACAAAGTCATGTGGCTCGGCGTGCCGTGGCGAGGTCGCGCGCCGGGGACGCCGATCCAGGACGCCGCCTTGCACACCACGAGCCTGAGCATGCTGCAGGCGGCCTTCGGTCTGAAGGGCGACCCGCCCGCGGCCGACGGCGACGAAGGCCTGATTGGCTTCACCAATCGCGGCTGGTTCGCCGGGCTTCTGCCACTCGATCTGTACGACTCACTCAGCCGCCAGCGCGGCTGGTCGATTTTCGATGTGCGCAAACACCTCGCACAGGGGGAGCCGGTGGTTGCGCTGGTCCGCGGTCAGGCACTGCCTGGGCACTCCGGCTCAGATCCTGACCTGGATGAGCCCGTAGTGCTCGTCGGTGAAACACCCGACGGGCTGGTCTACAACGATCCGTCGTTTTCGAGCAGCCTGGGCTACGGGCTCGTGCTCAGCGATCACGACTTTGAAGTGGCCTGGCAGGCGGCGTCGGTGCCGCATCAGGCCGTTGCGTTCACGCGTGCGCCGCGGCCACTGGCGCGCGAGGCGCACATCCGCGAGGCCGACCCGGGCGAAGCGATCCCGCGCATGACCGCCACGCCAACAGCCACGCCCGCACGGCCCACCGCAACTCCAGTCCCGCCGACGCCCACCGCCCTGGTCGTGCCCACGGCCGAGCCGACATCCGCGCCCGAGCCTGTGGCGGCCCCTGTGAATGCCATATCGCCCTCGTCACCGCCACCGCCGATCGCTCCGGTAGCGCCGGTCGCCGGCACCATCGCCGCGCTGGCGCTGGGCGGTGCGCTGTTCCTCAAGTGGCGACGCTAGACGCGTTCGGCCGCTTTATTGCGCAGCAGCACGACCGCGAACACCAGGCCGACGAACCCGAGCACTCGGCCGGCCATGCTCGCGCCACCAGCCTGCGCACGCGGTTGATGTGCGCGACCGCCCTGTGGCGTGCCGCCCGGCTCATGCTGGCCCGTCTGAGGGTTCATCTGTGGCGCACCGAACAGCGGCTTGATGCGCTGCACCCCCTCGGGCGCGCGTCCAGTGGATTCCGCGGCCAGCTCCCCCGGCTGTTCCTGGTATGCCGCCTTGCCGTGCTCAGCCCGCTCGGTCGCTTCGGCGAGGGCCAGCGCGCGAGCCGGCTGCTGCAGAAAGGCATTCAGCTCAGCCCCGAGCACGAACACGAACCCGAGTAGCCAGAGAAAAAACGTGAATACGAGGAATACGCCAAATACCGCGTACGCCTGGTTCGGCGGGAAGAAGCGCGCGTAGAGCGGGAACAGGCCGAGCAGCACAAAGAACAGCACGGTCGAAAGCAACGTGCCTGGCAGGACGTTGCGCCAGGTCTGCCGCGCGTTCGGCAGGATCTTGTACAGCAGCAAGAACAGCACGAAGGCGCTGACAATCGACAACGACCAACTCATGACCCGACCCACTACAGGATTTGTCCCGAGTCCGAGGGGCACGCTGCCCAGCAGGCTGCCAATACCGAGCGCCAGAGTCGAGACGACCAGCAGCGCCGTGATGATGACCAGCATCACGAGCGAAACCAGGCGCTGCACGACCACGTTGCGGCTCTCCACGTGATACGCCTGGTCGAACACACCGGCCATATTCGCGAAGAAGCTGGAGCCGTTGAACAACAACAACACGAGGCCAACGCCGAAGGCTGTCCCGGAGGACCGGCGCACGCCGTCGAGTGCCTGGCCTAGCGGCCCGGATTGCTCCGAAGGAACGACGGCCAGGACGAAGTTGTAGACCTGATCCAGCCGTTGCGGGTCGCGCAGGATGAGACCAGCGATGGCAAGCATTCCCAGGAGCAACGGCAGCACGGTGGTGAGCGTGCCCCAGGCAAGCAGCGCGGCGAGATTGGGCGTCTGGTCGTCGAGCAGCTTCTTGACGAACATGCCCACGCCCGAGCGCTGGAAGGCCTCGAGCTTCTGCTTCATGCGTCCACACTCGAAGCAGGAGCTATGCCATCGGCGTACTCTCAGTGGCGTGTCGCGCGGGTTTTTCGACGAATCCACTGAGACTTGCGCGCCGGACGCCCTGCGGGCGCTGCAGTTGCTGCGCTTACAGGAGATGCTCGAGGAGATCCTGCCGCGGAATAGCTTCTACGCGCGCAAGCTGGGCAACAAGGCCCAGGTCGAGAACTGGGAACAGTTCCGAGCGCTGCCGTTCACGACGAAGTACGACATCGCCAACGATCAGGCGGAGCACCCGCCGTACGGCACCAATCTGACGTATCCACTGGATCGGTACGTCAAGCTGCATCAGACATCGGGGACCACAGGCAAGGCGCCGCTTCGCGTTCTCGACACCGAAGCCTCATGGGATTGGTGGGCCCGCTGTTGGGGCTACGTGTACCGAGGTGCGGGCGTCTCGGTCGGCGACCGCGTGTTCTTCGCGTTTTCATTTGGCCCGTTCATCGGCTTCTGGGCCGCCTACGAAGGCGCACGCACAGTCGGGGCAATGGCTATCCCCGGCGGCGGCATGCAGACGGATCAGCGCCTGCGGACCATGCTCGAAACGGACGTGACCGTCCTGTGCTGCACACCCACGTACGCACTCCGGATGGCCGAAACGGCTGATGCTCTTGGCATCGACCTGCGCCAGTCGAGCGTCAAGTCGACCGTACATGCGGGTGAGCCCGGCGCGAGCATCCCCGCCGTTCGATCGCGCATCGAGCAAGCTTTCGGCGCCGAATGCCACGACCACACCGGCATGAGCGAGCTGGGCGCCAGCGGGTTCACCTGCCAGCTACGCCAGGGACCTCACCTGATCGAATCGGAGTTCATCTTCGAGGTGATCGAGCCTGCTTCCGGACAGGTGCTCCCGCCGGGGCAGGAAGGCGAGCTGGTTGCGACCAACCTCGGCCGCCACGGCATGCCTCTGATTCGGTATCGCACCGGCGACCTGGTGCGGCTCGATCCGTCGGCATGCGCATGCGGCCGCACGTTCGCACGTCTGGATGGTGGGATTCTCGGGCGTGTCGACGACATGCTGGTGGTGCGGGGGGTGAACGTGTTTCCGTCGGCGATCGAAGGTGTGTTGCGTGAATTCGCAGAGGTGAGCGAGTTCCGTATCGAGGTGTACTCGCAGCGCTCGATGGCGGAGCTGCGAGTTCTCGTCGATCCGCGCCCGGGCGCACACGTTGGCCTGGCCGAGCGCATGTCGCAGCGGTTGCACGAACGGCTCCTGCTGCGCGTGCCCTGCGAGCTGGTCGAGTCGGGCAGCCTGCCACGGTTCGAGCTCAAGGCGCGCCGCGTGGTCCGCCACTAAGTACGTTCAAACCGAAATATGTGCAGGCTTGCACGTGTGTCGCCGATCCGGGCGTGCCTATGCTGTCAGTAACCGGTGCTCGCGTCGCTGCACGCGCCTTCCCACACACCACACATGCAGCTGCCACGAGCGCATACCCGTCATGTTGCTCGGGGCTGCGAGTACCGGTTGTGAACAAGCCGCGCCGGGACAGGGGCCTTTTCCCGGCGCGGCTTTTCACGCACGCTTCGCAGTTTCCACCCACTCCCCCCGGCCCCCTCTCCCTCTCGAGGGAGAGGGGGTGTGGGGTGGTTCCGGTGAGCGGGACTTCGGCCGCACCGTCAGGACTGCGCCGCCGCCAGGGGTACCTCGAGCTCGAAGACGTCGCGCTCGATGCGACGCACTTCGCCGCCGTGCTCGCGGGCGATACCTCGCGCGGTGAAGAGCCCCAGGCCCGAGCCTGACTGCCCCGCGTCGGCCGCGCTGCGGCCGCGAAAGAACTGCTCGAACAGGTGCTGCTGCTCGTCGACGTCCGGGCCCGGGCCGAACCCACACACGCGCAGCTGGACGCGACCACCAGCGTGCACTGCGCTGACCTGCACCGGTGACGCCGCATCGCCATACAGGAACGCGTTCGCGAGCAGCGCGCGTATGGCCCGAATCATACGTGCGCGATCCCAGGTGCCAACCAGCCCGTCCTCGATCGAGAGCTCCACCGTACGCTGAATGTGGTCGCCGATCAGCGCGCGGGCGCGCACCTCTGCCGCGACGACCAGCTCGCGCAGCTCAACTTTCTCGGTGCGCAGCTTGAGCGCCCCCGCGCTGATCCGCGCCGCGTCCACGAACGACTCGAGCATCTCGGTCAGCCGATCGCTCTGCTCGACAATCGCCGCGAGTCGACCCTGCGCCGCGTCCAGATCGCCCCGGCGAAGCTGGCGCTGCGCCATCTGGGCTGAGGCCTTGACTACCGCGATCGGGTTACGCAGGTCATGGGCAGCCACGGCCATGAACTGCTCGGTTTCGGCGGCGCCCGGCGGGCGCGAGTGATCGGTGTCGTGGCTCAAGCGGTCAAGGTGTGCGCGACTGCCTCTCCAAGTGCGCCCTTTTGATGGTACTCCTGGAAGAGCTCGCCCCACGGCGTGTTGACCAACCAACTCTCGAAGGTCCGTCGATCGCGCGTCGGCCAGCGATAATAGTCGTGGTACACCTCAGAGCCGAGGATGAACACGTTCACCAAGGGCGTGCGCATGAGCACGTTCTGCATCGGCTTCAAAGGCCCGAACCAGACGATGTCGCCCACGCGAGATGCGCCATTGTCGCCCACCTTGAAGTTCCAACTCTCAGTTGCGAGATCGACATCACCGACGAGCTCGATGGCGCGTGGATCACCTACTCCCAAACCCGCATCGTGTGCGAGCCGAATGTAGGGAATGCTCAGCGGATCGAATCCCATCAGCTTCGCCGCCACAGCGTCGATCGCGACCTGATCGCCGCTCGCAAGAACAACGTTTTTGATCTCGGGATACATCGTGCGTGGACCGGGTCCGTTGCCGGCGGTCGTGCCGTCCATAACCGCGAAGATGCCGCTGTGGATCTGCTTCTGAATGGCCAGCAGGTCGACCAGAGTTTCGTGTATCCAGCTATGCGTGTAGTGCCGACGTGTGTTCAGCAGTCCACCAAACGCATTCTTCATCGCACCTGTAGTTGTCGTGTAGATGTGGCACTTGACGGTCGGCAGGTGAACGATGTTCTTGCCGAAGAAGAAGTCGGGTACGTGAATACCTTCGGGAAAGATACGATCCAGGACGAGCATCTTTCTGTCTGGTTGAATCCGCACCCAGCGCATGTCCTCGTCTTTGAAGTTGTAAAGGACGGGGATATCGTAGCGACGGAAGATGGGCACGTAGCCGTTCAAATCCTCGCCTTTGAACGCGTCGGTAACCACCGTCTTGTTCTGCACGCACACGAGATCGTCGAGGCCGTGACCGCGCAGCGCGCGGACCGTGCCTTCGAGCTGCCAGGGTGTGGTATTCGCGGCCGGGAAGGGGAAATGCCAGCTGATGTTGTCCTTGAGGATCGTCGTGCTGCCTGGCGCGAGGTACGCGGCGACGTCGGCAAGATCGATCAATCGCGCGTAATCGTCGAGGACGCGTTCCGGGCGGGTGCGCAGCGCGGCGACCGTTGCTTTGTTCGCCATACTCACCGCCAACTATATCCCTCAGTGGCCTAGGATCAAGTTGCGTGCTGCGCTCTGGGCTCGGGCCTCCGACCTACCCCCCAGCCCCCTCCCT
>JAFAPL010000518.1 GCA_019247135.1 Chloroflexota bacterium
AGCGGTAGTTATCCGCAGTCCGGCGGCGCTGGTATATCTTGATTCGGCGGCGCCGGGCGGTGGCAGCGTCACAGCGCAATCGGAGATTTATATTGCTCAGACTTTTAACGCTTTTGCTGCCGTTGCTTCTCTGTGCCTGCGAGGCGCGGACTGCAGGGCAGCCGAGCGAGATTGAGTCGCCTCTACAGAACAATTGCCAGCCGGCGGATGGGCATTCCAAGACGACGCCAACATGTCGGGAGGGAGGGCCTGCCGCGGATGGCGTTATTTAAGTACGCAAACGCTCGTCGTGCTCGCTGAGCCTCTTTCGTAACGCCCCGACCTGACGGCGCAGCCTCCAGATTTCACCAGCAGCCCAGTAGGTGCCGCGCTGCTTGATCTCCTCACGGACCTCGGCCTCCTCGGCGAGCTCGCGCTGAATCACCGTATCGAACGCCTGGATCATCAGATTTTTCATCGGCCCGCACTCCCGCCAGTGAGCGCGGTCATGATGCCGAGGCGCGCAGCGCGTGCCGCCCCTCGTGGTCTTCGCGTTTTTGCTCACGTCGCTCTGCGTCGGCGCGGCGTTCGCGCAGATCCCGCCCTATGTTCACGGCGGGACAGTTGGCACCTCGCCGATCCAGGCGGCGCCAAACGATCTTCTACGGCGGAAGATCGTCCTCTACAATCCGAACGCCACTGCGATCATTGCGTACTGCCCGGCCGGCCCGAGCCGCGACACCGGACTGCCACTCGTCTGCGCGGTCAATGGCGCTGGCTCGATCACCCTGCAGCCCTACACCGGATTCGTCCTGCAGGGTTCGAACGGCGCCACACGGCTCGATATGCCCAGCGCGATAAACGTGATCTCGAGTACGCCCGGCTGGAGTTACACCGTTTGGGACCAAGAGTAGCCCCATGAGCGCAACACCGCCCCGCCATGTCACCGATGCAGCCGCCGTTGTGCAGAGCTGGCTCGACCGTGAGCAAGCTGTGATCTTGCCGCCTGAGCAGCGCGCCAAGTTGAGCGACGCTGAGAAGCTGGATTATGCGCGCAAATTCGACCAGTCGAAAATGCCGGCGAATCCGTACGACACGCGCAAATAAGAACGTTTCAGCGACGATTACCCCATGCTCGCCAAGGCGACGAGCGACACAAAAAGGAGTGCAGTGACTCCGATGTAAGCGTCCGGCTTCTGCACCTCGCTCAGCTCTTGACAAGATTTCCGGCTTTCCACGCCCACGGCAGCAGTTCGTCGAGGCGGTTGATCGGGTGTCCGTCGATCATGCGCGTGAGCACGTCATGGAGATAGGCGTAGGGCTCGACGTCGTTAAGCTTGCAGCTTTCGATCAGCGAACAAAGCACGGCCCATCGATGTCCACCACCATCGCTGCCGGCGAAGAGATGATTCTTGCGACCAAGTGCAACGGGTCTAATTGCGCGTTCAACCGGGTTGGTATCGAGCTCGACGCGGCCATCATGCAGGAAGCGCGTCAACCCTTCCCAGCGCGACAGCGCATACCGGATCGCCTCCGCCAGGGTGCTGCGGCCGGGAACAAGGGGAAGCTGCGCTTCGAACCAGAGCCGTATGGCATCGACAATGGGCTTGGAGCGATTGTGGCGCGCGCGAGCCGGTGTGCGGGCGACTGACCGCGGACGTCGGCTTCGATGGCATAGAGTTCGGCAATCCGGCGCAGCGCCTCGGTCGCGATCGGCGCGTTGGTGGCCTGCGCCACCTCGTAAAACCTTCGTCTTGTGTGGCTCCAACATGCCGCGAGCACGACGTCGCCGTCGTCCGCCAAGGGCTCGAAGCCGGCATAGCCGTCGACATGGAGCACGCCCTTGAAGTTCTCCAGATGCGAAGCTGGTCGCTCAGCCCTGCGGTCTGGCGCGAAGAGATAAACTGCGGCCGGCGGCTCCGGCCCGCCCCAGCCGCGTTGCTCGCGGGCATAGACCCAGAGACGTCCGGTCTTCGTCCTCCCACGTCCGGGATCGAGCACCGGCACAGGCGTGTCGTCGGCGAACAGATGGTCCGAGACGAACACGTTTTTGCACAGGCGTTCGTGCAACGCCTAGAGCCACCAGCAGGCGCCGCCAACCCATCCGGCGAGGGTCGACCGCGGGAGATCGACGCCGTGGCGGGCGAAGATCTGCGACTGCCGATAGAGCGGTGTGTGATCGCAATATTTGCTGACCAGCACCTGGGCCAGCAGCGCTGGTGTCGCCAGGCCGCCGGCGATCACCCGCTCTGGAGCTGGCGCCTGCACCACTGTCTCGCAGGTCCGGCATGCGTATTTGGGGCGAGTGGTGCGGATTACGCGCAGCTGCGCGCGAATCCAGTCCAGCATCTCGCTCACGCTCTCGCCGATGACATGCAGCGCGCCGCCACAGCAGTGGCAGGTGATGTCGCCGATATCGAGCCGCACATCCTCGCGCGGCAGATGATCGGGCAGCGGCTTACGATGGGGAGACCGTTCGGTTTGCTGCTTCTTGACCTGCGGACGGTTCTCTTCCTCGCGGGCCAGATCGCTGTCGAGATCTTCGAGCCCGAACGTCAGCTGATCCGAATCGAGGCGCTCGGAACGGCGGCCGAACTGCATGCGCTGGAGCTGGGCAACTCCCTGCCGACGGCAAACCTGCGACACGCTGACGCCTGGCTTCTCCGTTTCCTGCACAATTGCGCGCTTTTGTTCGTCGCTGAAGCGGCGCCGGTTCGATCGGCCGTCCGCCTCTTGCGGTGTCAAGCGGTATTTGCGCCGCACGCGACTAGCAGCGCTGCTTAATTGAGCCCGGGCACTCGGATGAAGCAACGATCTCCAATCCATTTCGTCGCCGGAATCTGCGAAGCGATTGCGCCAGATGCGCAGTGCGTAAGGCGAAAGGCCGAGCGCCGCGGCATACTCCGCATTCCCCAAGCCGCTCCAGTTCATCGCCTCAACGTGCATGCCCCAGAACGCCCGAACAGCAATTGTGTCGGTATCCGTGCGCATGTTGTAGCGATAGGTAAATGTCTTCCGGCGGGGCCTCGATCGCGCTTTCTTGCCCTGTCGTTCGAGCTGTTTGGTGTGCAAATTCTGCAGACGTTTCTTGCGTTTGTGCAGATCTTCCGAGCTCAGCAGATGACGCGCCGATCTCTTGAACGACGTCGTCGAAATATCGCGTCGGCGACAATATTCCTCAATGCTTTGACGACCGGCGTACCAGGTCGCGACGTGGTTCGACCAGTACGGATTGTTGGCTTTTGCCCAAGAACGACGACCCACCGCCGGAGATCCTCCACAGCAGTAGGGAAACCTGAAATGGACGAGAACACACCATTGATGAGGCGTGCGGGATTCGGACGGTTACACTCCGAT
>JAFAPL010000521.1 GCA_019247135.1 Chloroflexota bacterium
TTCCCCCACGTAGAACGCGAGCACTGGCCCGTTGGTGCCCGCCACCGGCCCGGACCCGACGGCCGCCACCACCGCGGGCATGCCGTTGGGCGCGGAGTCGAGCGCTACGACGCGCGGGAGCGCGAGCGCGCAGATGATTGCTGTCGCGGCGCCCAGCACGAGATCCCTGCGGCGGCCCGCCAGCCGGGCGAGCGCGGCAAGCGCGAGCGCGGCGGCGAGCATCACCCACGGGATCGCCAGCGAGAAATGGCGCATGCGCACCTCGCCGGTCGAGTACACGCTATAGAGCGCAAGCGGAACCAGAAGCGAGCCCGCGAGCAGCATGTCGATGCGCCGGAGCCGCTCGAGATGCCGGAGTTGCACGACCACCTGGACAATTCCGATCACGAACAAGCCGAGCACCACGAGTCCGTCCATCAGGCCCAGGTCGACGAAATACGTCGGCCACTCGTCAGGCCGCCATCGGTCCGGCGCGTTCATGCGCGCGAAGGCGGCGAGTTGCTGGCCGTAATCGAGAAATTCCGTCGGCACCCCGGCCGCCCGGCCGACGCCGCGCGCCACCAGGTACGCCGCCTCGATCACCGCGAGTGGCGCCGCGAAGCCGAGTCCGATCAACACTCCGCGTTTGACCAGGTGCCGCCAACCGGCCCAGTGCGCCAGCTCGGCGATGAACAGCACCACGGGAAGGTATCCGATGCGGTTGTTGCACGTGAACGCCAGGCCGAACACGACCCCCGCCAGCAACAACCCGCGCGTCCTGCGGGCGCGGACGTAGAGGAGGGATCCGAGGGTCGCGAAGAACAGCCCGTCGGCCTCGACCAGCGGCTCGCGCGAGTACACCAGGTGCTGGCCGGAGACGGCGAGGAACAGGGCCGCGGGGATGGCCACGCGTGGGCCCCAACCGTGCATGCCGAGGGCGTATGTCGCGGCCACCGTACCGATGCCCGAGAGCGCCGAAACGATGGTGCCCGCGAACGCCGTTTTGCCCAGCAGCAGCATCGACGCGGCGACCAGCAGCGCGTGCCCCGGCTTGGCAATGTCTGGCGGGTGCGCGTCGGTGCCCTGCGCCGTTGCCTCGGCGACCCGCTGCAGGGGTCCCGCGGAGCCGCTTGTGGCGAGCGCGGTGGCGGCGCGCTGAGCGGCGCTGGCCAGGAACGCCCCCTCACCCAGGTACACGCCGGAGTCGAAGTACAGCACGGGCTGGCCGGGCAATCCCCAGAGGCGGATCACGGCCGCGAGCAGCACGATCAGCGCACCCGCTGCCCATGACGCGCGCGGCGTGTGCGCGCGCCTCGGCGCGACTGGCGCCTGGGTCCTCGTGATCGCCTGGTGCGTTGCGACCTGAGTGCTCGTCATCGCGGTCGCCTGTTCATCGGTGCCTGTTTCGGACGGACGGCCGCCCGCGCGCAATCATTACCGCGTCCAAGCGTAATCGCAAACCGTCACGTAGACCGTCACGTGGACAGGTAAAAGCGTCACGTGAAGCGTCACGCGCGTTACGAATTCATTAAATCTGCACCTAGCGCGGCACATTGCGCAGAATCCCCTCGCGGTGACGCGGCGCCAGCACGTCTTCAAGTCGCGCCGTGAATTGACGACTCGGTACCACGTGCAGCCGATGCATCTCGTACCGAAGCACGAGCTTCAGCACCTCCAGCCCGTATTCCACGCTCCTGGAGAAGTTCACGGACGAAGCCTCGCGAAAGTAGCGCGTCGGCACCGGGATTTCCGCGACACGGAAGCGCCAGGACACCGCCTGCGCCATGATCTCCTGGTCGAATACGAAGTCGTCCGAGTTCAGCAGGAACGGCAGCGTTTCCAGCAACCGCCGACTGTACGCCCGAAAGCCTGTGTGGTACTCGGACAGGTTTAGCCCGAAGGCAAGGTTTTCGACCTCGGTCAGGAAACGATTCGACACGAATTTCCACCAGGGCATACCGCCAGACAGCGCGGTCCCACTCAGAAAACGCGAGCCGAGCACGATGTCGGCGCGGCCGTCGAGGATCGGCTGAATCATATGGGGGACCAGCGTCGAGTCGTACTGGTTATCGGGGTGGACCATGACGACCACGTCGGCGCCACTGCGAAGCGCTTCGAGGTAGCACGTTTTCTGATTGCCGCCGTAGCCGCGATTCTGAACGTGGACCACGACCTTGAGCCCCAGGCGTTCGGCAATGTCGACCGTGTCGTCGTGGCTGACGTCATCGACGAGGATGACTTCGTCGACGATGTCCATCGCCAGACCGCGATACGTCGCCTCGAGGGTCCTGGCAGCGTTGTACGCCGGCATCACGACCACGACGCGCTTGCCGTCTTTCACTGCCGCGCCAGGTTTGTGGGTAGTCGCAGCCCAGGCACGTGTGTCTCGCCCTCGTTCGACCGCACTCGCCAATCGTAAGGGACGGCCAGAAACCCACCACGCGACTTCGTCGCGCCGACTGGACTGGAGCTCCCGAACTCCTCCAGATCGGTGCGGACTCGGAAGGCGGCGACGGATTGCGGCAACGCCCAGGCGGAAGTCCCCGCGTGCGCGAGCAACACTTCGACGCGGTAGAGGCCGGGCAGCACTGGCAGAGACGCGAACGCGCACTCCAACTCGTGCGCGCCAGTTTCCCATCTCGGAAAGGCTTGCGAGCGAGCCGAGAACAACGGCGCGTAATCGCCACGGACGGTGACCGTGCACGTCACGTCCGTTACGCCGGTCCGCGCCAGGCAACGCAGGCGGACCCGCAGCGGCTCACCGTGATCGAAGTCGGTGCACAGATCGCCGTGGCTGTTCAGCAGCGTGGCTTCGTCCAGACCGAGCGCTTCCGTTGCGGGCAGAGCCGACGCGTCTTGGACCAGCGAGGCATCCACGGCGTCCAGGTACGCGCGCACCACGTCGGCCGTTGGTCCATGCATTCGAACCGTTCCGTGGTCGAGCCAGAGCACACGCTGGCACATCATCTCGATCGCGGACAGATTGTGCGACACGAACAGGATCGCCCGGCCGCTGTCGCGGAACGACAGCATCTTGCGAATTGATCGATCCTGAAATGCCACGTCGCCGACTGACAAAACCTCGTCGACGAGCAGAATGTCGGGATCGACGTGCGCGGCCACCGCGAACCCGAGCCGCGCGTACATGCCTGACGAGTACCGCTTCAACGGCGTGTCGATAAATGGACCCAGCTCGGCGAACTCGACGATCTCGTCGAAGCGAACACGCACCTCGCGCCGCGACAGCCCGAGGATGACGCCGTTGAGGAAGATGTTTTCGCGTCCAGTGAGCTCGGGATGGAAGCCGGCTCCGAGGTTGATCAGCGACGCGAGCCGACCCTGCGTATGTACGCGGCCGCGCGTTGGGCGGGTAATGCCAGCCAGCAGTTTCAGAATTGTGGTCTTGCCGGCGCCGTTATGTCCGATGAGACCCACCGACTCACCCGACTCGATCCGCAGATCCAGATCGCGTACGGCGAATAGCTCGCTGTCTCGGCCGCGGAGGAATCCAAACAATGACGGGTGACCGCCGATGTGGTAGCGCTTGGAAACGTATTCGAGCGCGACCCGCGTGGCGGACACGAGACGCCCTACGGCTCGGACGAGACGCGATCGAGCTGCTCGACCTCGTCTGTGCTGAGTCGCCAACCGAGCGCGCCGGCGTTCTCTCGGGCCTGCTCAGCCGACTTGGCGCCCGGGATGGGAATCGCGCCGTGGCAGATCACCCAATTCAGCGCTACCTGGGCAGGCGTCCAATTCCTGGTGTGCGCGATCTCGCGCACGGTCGGCAGCGTGCGCCAGGCGTTTTGCAGCTTGCCGCCAGCCTGAACGCGCCGTCGCAGTGGAGGTGGATTGTCAGGCGAATAGCGTCCGCCGAGCAGACCCTGTGCAAGCGGACTGTACGCGATGACCTGAACACCGAGCTCCTCACACGCGCGCAGAAGGCCGTCCTGCTCAGGCCCGCGGTGCAGGAGGCTGTATTGGACCTGGTTCGTGCTCAGCTGCACGCCACGTCGAAGAAGCGCCGCGTGCATCTTGCGCATCTTGCGCGGTCCGAAATTTGACACTCCAACGCGTCGAGTTAGACCGGATTCCACCGCCGCCGCGAGCTCGTCGGCCCAGACGGTGTTCGCGAGTGGCAGGGGCCAGTGAATCTGATAGAGCTCGACGTGATCGAGCCCGAGCCGCTCGAGGCTGGACTCGAGCGCGCGCAGCAACGACCCGCGCACGAACAGGCGACCTGGGTAAGGGAAGAATTTGGTCGCGACCGCGACTGTGGCTCCAGACTCGCGGATGAAGCCTCCGACCAGTCGTTCAGACTCGCCCCTGCCATAAATCTCGGCCGTGTCGAACAAACGGATGCCGCAACCGAGCGCCGCGTCGAACGCTGCGCGGACCTCGGATGCGCCGTACTCGCTACCGTACCCCCACACGGCGCGGTCGCCCCATTCCCACGTTCCGACTCCGAGTTCGCCCAGGTCGGCCAAGCTGTTGTTCGAGCCGTAGGAGTCAGTCGATGGGCGGGCCGGCAAAAGGCACCGTGTGATCGAACGAGCTCACGACGCCTGTGCGTCGATTCCGCATCAGGATGAATCCGGGCAGCTTGTACGCCGACCAGATGCGCAGTGACCCGAATCCGCCTTCGGGTTCGAGCAGCATGCGAGCACCTGGGACGCATTCCTCGAGATCGAACGTTCGGGGCAGGCGGGTGTCGATGCTCAGAGCTGCCGAGTGCAGCATCTTGCCAGATGGCGCGAACAGGTCCAGCCGAAGCTCGGTCGGTCGGGGATGGTAGTTCAGCAACAGGATTGAGCTGGCGTACTCGGCGTTGGCGGCGATACCGGGCCAATGCTGCCACTTGCCGCTCATCACGCGTTTGGTGGTCCCGCCCTTGAAGACGAAACCCGGCACCGACCCGCTGAGCGTGCTGTCGTCCGCGTAAAACTCGAGCCAGGAGTCAATCCACGGGAAGGCGCTCGGCGGCTCGTCGAGACTGCGCGCCGTGATTTCTACCAGACCCTCGAACGAAGGAAGATCCCGGGCGGCAAGCAGGTCCGTGCTTTCGTAGCGGAAAATCTGATCACCAGCAAATGGCTCGGAAATAAAGGTATGGATCGGGTCAGCGGCTCCGCGAAAGAACTTCAGCGTGACCGCGAATCGCTCGTGCGGATTGATCGTGTTGCCCAGCGGGACGACGTTGATCCGACTGTGCCGGACTCCATCGTCGACGAACCAGCCGATGACCGGCAGCCAGTCTGGACTCGAGCGCCGCGCGACGCGCTGCGGCTGCGACTCGGTATACGGCAGGCCGCCCGATGGCCTGGTGGCCGTGGCAGGTGGTGCGGCAACGCTCATGCGACCGGCTCCTTAAAGATGTTGGGCGCGCCAGGTTCCGAGGCGCTGATTGGCGACGAAGTAGTAATACATCGCCGGCTGGCGGTTGTTGCCGAAGTAGAGCACGCCGGCGCGGTCGCCCAGAAACCCGCGCATGTTTTCGAATACACGATCGACAGCAAGAAAGCGCGAGCCGTTGGCTGGCACCCGGACGGCGGCTTCGAGCGAGTGTCCGTCGGCATCCTTGAGCAGCATCGTTGAGGTGTACGGCTGTGCATCCAGGTTCGTGATGGCCAGGTGGACGCGGTACTCGTCACTGTCCTGGACGTTCGGAACGGTCCAGTAGCCGCCCACGGCGGGAATCGTGAGTCCGAACTTCTCGTGCGATGACGTGAGGCACCGGTCGTTGTACCAGTGGAGGTACGCCCGGGACGATCCGAGCTGCGGCCCTTCGAAGTCCACCTGGACCATGCCCGATTGGACGTGTCCCCGCAGGTGCAGCGGCAGCAGGTCTCTCAGTTCGACCACAAGCGAGGCATTGCGCGCCAGGTTGTAGCGTTTGGCGACGACGGCGGCACCGTCTGAGCCGAACAGGCGGACAACGACGCTGATGGGTTGGCACAGCCGCGGCGCCTCGGGCACTTCCAGGTTCGAGACGAACACGCGCGTGCGCATGTCCGCGGCGTCGCGATACCACGAGGCCATGCGGCGTGGGTGCTCGCGCCAGCTCTGACGAATTCGCCACTCCCGGGCCTGGCGGACGGGCCACGACTCGCGTAGCAGCGGCGATTGGCGCACGACGTGACGCGCGAGATCCAGTGCCATGCTCAGCCCAATGCCGTCCCGAACTTGTGGCCGTGTTCCGCGACGAGGTCGTCGAGGTCACCTTCGCAGCCGAAGCAGGTGACGCACGCGCGTGTCGTCTGCCGCAATTCCTTGAGATCGCGAACGTGCGGGATCGTGGCGATGATCTCGTCGCGAGTGATCCATTCACAGAAACACAGGATGTTCTGGTCGTCGTCCTGCACTAGCAGCCGCCAACTATCGCATACGGTACGGCCGCGCCGCCCGGGCCGAGTTCGCCCCGAACGAGAAAATGTGCCTTTACGCGTGGCTCGTAATAGTTCGTGCGCACGTTTTGCTTGACCTTGAGCTCGACCTGGTACCGGCCGGGCCGCAGGTGCGGCGGACCAAACGCGCATTCGACTGCGAACGGACCAGGTCCCATGCGTGTCGGCCAGTTGCCGTCGATGTGCATGTTGCCCGCGAAGAGCGGACCGTGATCGCCGCGGATCGTGACCACGAACACCGGCTCGTGGAGGTCGCGGTGAACGGCGCCTGTCACCCTGACGGTAAACGGCGCTTCGGCCCTGAGGAACTGAGCTAGCTCGCCGGTGTCGTCGAGGATATCGACGCGTTCGGCGCTGAGGTAGGTGTCGCCTACGGCCTCGCCCTCCTCGTCGACGGCATCCAGATACGCACGCAACACGTCAGAGGTCGGGCCCTCGGCGGCAACGCGGCCGCGGTCCAGCCAGATCGCGCGATGGCACATGCGTTCCATCGCTGCCAAATTGTGCGACACGAACACGATCGCGGTGCGGCCGTTCTGTGCGAACGACAACATGCGGCGAAGCGACGCGTCCTGAAACGCCGCGTCGCCGACGGACAGGACCTCGTCGACGAGCAGTACGTCCGGGTCCACGTGCGCGGCGACCGAAAACGCCAGGCGCGCGTACATGCCTGACGAATAGTGCTTGACGGGCGTGTCCATGAAGCGCTGGATGCCCGCGAAGTCGACGATCGCGTCGTAACGATCGCGGACTTCGGCACGGCTGAGCCCGAGAATGACGCCGTTGAGGAGCACGTTTTCGCGCCCCGTCAACTCGGGATGAAAACCCGCGCCGACGTTCAAAAGTGACGCAAGGCGGCCATGGGTCGTGACCTGTCCGCGCGTCGGGCGCGTGATGCCGGCCAGCAGACGCAGCGCGGTCGTCTTGCCTGCGCCGTTGCGTCCGACCAGGCCGACGGAGTCGCCTGGGTGCAGCCTCAGGTTGAGGTCTTGCAGGGCCCAATGGCGGCGATCATCGATGCGCCGCCACCGGACTGCTCCGCGCAAGGCCGCAAGTGCTCCGCGCCCCTCCCCGAGCAGGTACTGCTTGGAGACGTGCTCGAGCTCCGCCAGCACTTCAGATGACATCGGCGAGGATTCCGTCAAAGACACTGAAGATGCGTTGCGCCGCGACGAGTGAGATGAGGCCGAGGCACGCGAGCACGGCCAGGCCGATGAGATCAGGCGCATGCGTACCCAGAACGGCGGCGCGGAACGCCTCGACCAGGTGAGCGATGGGATTCAGATCGTAGATGGGGCGGATCGCATTCGGGACCCGGTCGGGTGGGTAGAGGACGGGAACCGCATACAGGAGCAAGAACAACACGAGCGGCAAACCACGCGAGATGTCGCGCCAGCCCACGTTCGCTGCCGAAAGCAGTAAGCCAATTGCGCCAATGAATAGCATTTCGATGATCAGAACGACCGGCGCAAGCACGATCCACCCGGACGGCGCAACGTGAAAGACGAGCATGAACGCCGCGAGCGCGATACACCCGACCGCGACATCGACAAGGCGTGCGAAAACGGGATAGATCGCGAGTATCTCGCGCGGAAAATAGACCTGGCGGACTAAATCAACGTTTTTGACCAGTGATTCGGTACTTTCGTTCAAGCTATTTGCAAAAAACTGCCACGGTATCAGCGCAGCCATCAAGAAGACCGGGTAGGGCACGTCGTTCGAGAGGTTGCGTTGACCAAGTACCTGTTGCACCAGGAACGAGAACGCCCCGGTGAGCAGAAGCGGCTGCGCGAGGATCCAGAAATATCCGAGATAGGCCTGCTTGCTGCGCGCCTGCAGGTCGCGCAAGACGAGCATGAACAGGATCTCGCGCCAGCGGGCGAGCGTGCCGCGGCCGCTCGCGCGTGCGGCGCCGGCCTCCGCGTCTACCGTGGCCGTGGGCCGCGGCGGCGCGACCGTGTCGGTCACGCCGGCGCCCGCGAGTCCGTGTTGAATCTGGCGGCGCGGCCGTCCGCGATCGCGCTGTCCTCGAGCAACCGGCAGACCAGCCGCACGCTTATTCAGGCGCGCCTGGCGCCGAATCCGACGCCGTCACGCACCCACTCCAGCGCGTCGACGGGCAGCAGCGAGTCGAACGCAACATCGACCGCGGCGACGCGGCCGACGAGCGTGTGCAGGTGGTTGGCCGGAATACCGTCGCCGGGACTCTTTGCCGAGAGCATTTCGGCGCGAATCACCTCGCCGGCCGCGATGGGGCGTGCGGCCACCACGCTTTTGGCCAGCCGCTTGCGGACGGGCAGCTCTGCCGCCACGACTTGCTTATCGGGTGAGCCCATCGCGAGCTCGATCTCGCGGATGTCACGCACGAGTTTTCTCAGCCCCTGTGGCTCCAGCGAGGCGGCGTGATCGGGTCCGGGCAGGGTACGGTCGCGCGTGAAGTGGCGCTCGACCACGCATGC
>JAFAPL010000529.1 GCA_019247135.1 Chloroflexota bacterium
GCGCCCAGGCGCTACTCAACCGCCGAGGGCGCCGCGCAGAAAACGTTCGACGCGCTCGTAGTACGCATCCGGGTCAGTGTCGCGCGCGCCCACGTGGTGCGCCCCCTGCACCACCCACAGTTCTTTCGGCTCTTCGGCAGCCTGGAACAACGTGTACGCGTGGCGCACCGGCACGATCTCGTCGAGCACGCCATGTGTGATCAACAGCGGCCTCGGAGCGATCTGTCTGATGACGTCGACCGGCCGTAATCGGTCCGCGTCGACACGCACGATCCACTTGGCCCATCGCATCGCGATGGGCGCGATCGGAAAGTGGGGCACTCGCGTCACCAGGCTGAAGCTGTACTTCGCCGCATCGACGAACGAGGCGTAGGCGCTATCGGCGACGACCGCCGCGATGTCCGGACAGCGCGCCGCCGCCTGGATCGTGGCCGCCGCGCCCATCGAAAACCCGATCACGGCGATGCGAGCGGGGTCCACCTCGGGTCGGGTGCGCAGGTAATGCACCGCCCCGAGCACGTCATTGGTCTCGTGAAAACCGACGCTCGTAAACCGACCGTCACTGGCTCCGTGTGCACGAAAGTCGAAACACAACACGTTGTAACCAGCCGCCCTGAACTTCAACGCGAGTGGTAAGCACTCGCGGCGGCCGGTCCATACGCCGTGGCACAGCACGACGGTGGGACGCGGTTGGCTCTCGCACTCCGGCGCCGCGAAAAACCAGCCGCTGATGCGCATGCTGTCGGCTTCGGAGCTGAACGTAACCTCCTCGGCCAGGCCGGCGGGCGGCTCGTCGGTGCCCCATTGACCGCGCGCGCGGGCGTACTGGTAGACCAGAAAACCCGAGACGGCGCTGACCAGCGCCGCCGCGGCGCCCGAGACCCCGAGCGCCGTCGCGAGGCCCCACATCGCGGGACGCAGGAGTCCCTGGCCCGAGGGAACTGGTGCTGGAGCGACGCGCTGCGTTTCGACGGCCATTTTTGTTACCAGTACTAACGCAAGCTGCGCACCCGATTGGTTTGATTTGTCACGTCACGCGTTGTTGTTTGGTTGCATGCCCGCGCGTACGAACGCCGCGCCGTCGACCTGCCACAATCGTGCGACATGGCGACACGTGCGCGGCTCAGTGCGGCCTTGCTGGCCGGTCGCGCGGCGGCGGGTCTGAGCCGCCGACTCAAACGCGGTGGCGGCACGGTGATCGCTGGGCACCTCGTCCCCCGTATTGCGCCGACGGCTCTGCGCGACGTCACAAGGTCGCTTTCCAACGGCAGCATAGTCGTCTCGGGAACGAATGGGAAGACAACTACCACCCGCCTCATCTCGCACATCCTGGTCGGCGCGGGATTACGGCCGATCCACAACCGCGCGGGCGCGAACATGCTCTCGGGCCTTTTTACCGCGGTGGCGCAGGCAACGGACTGGGCCGGGCGTCCGCTCGGCGACATCGGACTGTTCGAGGTCGACGAAGCCACTGTCCCGCTCGCACTGCAGCACATCGAGGCTCGCGTGCTGCTGCTACACAACATCTTCCGTGACCAGCTCGACCGGTACGGCGAAGTGCACTTCGTCGCGGGTCTGTGGCGACAGACAGCCGAGCGGCTTGGCCCATCGACCAGACTCGTCCTGAACGCGGACGACCCGCTGGTCGCCGTGCTGGGTGCGCTCGCTCACCCTGACTCACTGACCTATGGACTGGCCGATGCCTCCGTAGGCACCAGCACGTTGCCGCACGCCGCTGACGCGCGACTCTGCCCGTGTTGCGGCGCAGCGCTGCGGTACGACGTCGTGTATTACGGGCACCTCGGCTGGTACCGCTGCAGCAGCTGCGATTTCCTGCGTCCGAGTCCGAGCATCACCGCAACGAGTGTCGAACTGCTGGGCGATCGCGGCTCGAAGCTGCAGATCGACACGCCTGAGGGCATCATGCACGCCACGCTCAAGTTGCCAGGCCTCTACAACGTCTACAACGCGCTCGCCGCCACGGCTGCGTGCACGGCCATCGGCATTCGCCAGGAGGTGATCGTCCGCGGTCTGGAGACGTTCACCGCCGCGTTTGGTCGGCTCGAGCGCATCCAGGTGGAGGATCGGGAGCTATTCCTCGCTCTGGTGAAGAA
The DNA here is from genome assembly GCA_019247135.1 of Chloroflexota bacterium. The sequence continues at coordinate 2,115 of JAFAPL010000529.1, forward strand.
TCCGGTCGGCTTTACGGAGGTGCTTCGCACGATCCTGGCACAGCCAGGCCGGCGCACGTTGCTGATCGCGATCAATGACCTGTTCGCGGACGGGACCGACGTTTCATGGTTGTGGGACGTCGAGTTCGAGCAGCTCGAGTCACGGCTAAACCTGGCCGTATGCACGGGTCTGCGCGCGGAGGATATGGCGGTGCGCCTGAAATACGCGGGCGTGGATCCCTCGCGCATACACGTCGACAATGACTTGCGCCGCGCGCTCGAGCACGTGCTGGCGCAGTCTGAGCCACACGAGACGATCTACGTCCTACCCACATATACGGCCATGCTCGCGATCCGCGACATCTTGCGCCGGACGGGCTACGTGCGCGGGTTCTGGGAAGACTAGCCTCTCGCAGCTGAGTCGGACCTGTACGACCGCGGCGCAACGGCGTGGGTGCGCCATCGTGCACCATTAGTGCAGACTTCGTTCAAGCGCCCTGAAGAGAAGAGAACGCATGATGAACCTTCGCCTCGTCCACCTCTACCCCGACCTGATGAGCGTGTACGGCGACCGCGGCAACGTGCTGACCCTCGTCAGGCGCGCCCGCTGGCGTGGCATCGACGTCGAGGTTCGCGAGCTCAGCCTGGGCGATCGCCTCGATGCTGATGAGGTTGACCTGATCTTCTTCGGCGGCGGGCAGGACCGCGAGCAGTCCGTCGTATCGACCGACTTTCTGGAGCAGAAAGGCGCAGCCGTCAGAGAGGCGGTCGAGAACGAGGCGGCCTTGCTGTCGGTGTGTGGCGGCTATCAACTGCTCGGCCGCAGCTACACGACCGTGGACGGACAGGAGCTGCCCGGGGCTGGCCTGTTCGACATCCGCAGTGTGCCCGGACCACGGCGACATATCGGCAACGTGTTGATCGAAACGGAGCTGGACGGAGAGCGTCGCACGCTGGTCGGGTTCGAGAACCACTCCGGGCGGACGTATCTCCGCCCCGGCGTACAGCCTCTGGGTCGAGTGGTGGTCGGAGCGGGCAACAACGGCGAAGACGGGACCGAGGGCGCGGTGCACCGTGGCGCGATCGGCTGCTACCTGCACGGGTCGTTGCTGCCGAAGAATCCGTGGCTCGCCGATCGCCTCGTCGCCTGGGCGCTGCGCCACCGCACTGGCGAATCATGCGAGCTTCGGCCGCTCGACGACAGCCTCGAAACCAGCGCGCATGTAGCGGTCGAAGCCCGCATCCGCGGTGCTCACGGACGAGTCAAAAGCGGCGCATGGTAGTCAGCATGGCTCCTGCTGCTCGGCAAACGTTGCTGATGCGCCGCTCCAGTTTTCGACGACGATGACGTTATGGAACCGACCGGTTGGCTAGCTTGAGCGGCAGCCCGCACGAGGTTGCGGCATCGGGCGTGTCCGAGGTCGCGGCTGCGCCCGAGCCGACCGCCGCCGCGGTCGCCGATCGTATGCGCCGCCTGGCTCAAGCAGCACTTGTCGTGCTGACCGGGTTCCTCGCCAGCCGCGTTCTGGGCGTGGTCCGCAGCATGGTGATCGCCGCGCATTTCGGCACCGGTACCAACGCCAGCGCCTACGTCGCCGCCATCGCCGTGCCCGACACCGTCTTCCAGGTGCTGGTCGGCGGCGCCGTCGGCTCCGCCTTCATCCCCGTGTTCCAACGCTACATAGCTCGTGACCAGGAAGAAGACGCCTGGCGCCTGACGAGCTCGGTCATCAACCTCGGCGTGCTGGTGGCCGGTGGAACCGCGCTGGTGCTGGCGATCTTCGCTCGTCAGGTGATGGACATCCTGGCCCCGGGCCGCGACGACGCGTTCCGTGACCTGGCCGCGAGCCTCAGCCGCATCCTGTTGATCACGCCCGCGATCTTCGCGGCCAGCACCTTTTGCGCCAGTGTCCTGAACTCGTACCACCGCTTCGCCGTAGCCGCGTTGGCGCCGCTCATGTACAACCTGGCGATCATCGCTGGGGCTTTCTTCCTCAGCGGTCCACTGGGCATCCACGGCCTGGCGATCGGCGCCGCGATCGGCGCGTGCTTGCACCTGCTGATTCAGCTGCCCGCGCTGGTGCGCCTCGGCATGCGCTGGCGGCCGGTCGTGGATCTCGGCCACGCCGGCGTGCGCGAAGTTGCGCGCCTGTTCGCGCCCCGCGTGCTCGGCCTCGGCGTCGTCCAGCTGAACAAGGTCCTGTCCGGCGTGCTGTTCGCGTCGTTTTTGGGCGCGAGCAGCATTGCCTCGCTGGACTATGCCTGGCTCATGCTCATGACCCCGCTTGCGCTGGCGATGGCGATCGGCACCGCCGTGTTTCCCACGCTTTCACAGGCGAGCGCGCTGAAACGTCGGGGCCAGGTGGAACAGGTTTTCTCGGTCAGCATGCGGATGAATCTCTTTTTGACCATCCCGGCGTGCATCGGGCTGATGGTGTTGGGTGAGCCGATCATCCGGCTGTTCTTCGAGCGCAACCAGTTCACGCCAGAGTCGACGGCGCTCACGGCGTTCGCGCTCGTCTTTTTCGCCATTGGCCTGCCGGGACACGCGACGGTCGAGATCGTCGACCGCGTCTTTTATGCGCTGCACGACACGCGATCCCCTGTGTTTGTCGCTGTTGGTGCGATCGGGCTCAACGTGGTGCTCAGTCTGATTCTGATGCGGACACCGCTGAACCTCGGCGGGCTCGCCCTGGCAAACTCGATCGCCGCGCTGACCGAGGCCACCGTCCTGATCAAACTGCTGAGCATCCGCCTGCCGGGCGCGGACGTGCGGGCGCTCGGCATGGCGTCGTTGCGCATGCTCGCGGCCGCGCTGGTCATGGGCCTGCCGGTCGCCTGGCTGTCGGCGCAGCTCGACCCGTTGCTGCGGCCGCACGGCACGCCTGGCCAGGCGCTGCAGGTGGGCCTGAGCGTGGCGTTCGGCGCGCTGGTGTACGGCGTCGCGTCGCTCGCCTTCCGCTCGGACGAGCTGTCCGCGCTGCGAAAGCTCGTGCGCCGCTAACCCGACTGCCTGCCTGCTCGCCCGCCGCCCGCCCGCGCCTTTATTCACCGCGTCTAAGCGTGACGGCGAAGCGTCACGTGGAGCGTCACGTAGGGCGTCACGCGGCTGAGAAATCCGCTAAATGTTTGTTAAACATTCCCGCGGTAGGCGCGATCGAGCAGGTCGACCACGTGCACCAGACGCAGATCGACGCCGGCGCGCTGGGCGCCGTACGCCAGTTGCATCGAGCAGCCCGGGTTCGGCGCAACCACCGTCGACGCACCCGTCGCCAGCACGTGCTCCATCTTCTGGTCCAGTAACTCGACCGATACGTCCGGGTGCGTCAGGTTGTAGATCCCCGCACTCCCGCAGCACACGTCCGAGTCCTTCATTTCGACCAGCTCCAGCTCGGGGATCTGCTTCAGCAGCTTGCGCGGCTGATTGCGAATCCCCTGGCCATGGACCAGGTGACACGCGTCCTGATACGTCACTCGCAGCGGCACCGGATGCATCGGCGGAACCAGGTCGATCGCGGCCAGAAACTCCGAAACGTCCTTCACCCGCGATGCGAACGCGGCGGCTCGCTCCGCGTATTGAGGGTCGTCGCTGAGCAGGTGGCCGTACTCTTTCAGCGTCGACCCACAGCCGGCCGCGTTGATGATGATCGCATCGAGCTGCAGCGGCCCGAACGCGTCCACGTTGCGCCGCGCGAGCTCACGCGCGGTCTCGCGATCGCCGGTGTGCATCTGGAGCGCGCCACAGCAACATTGTTTGGGCGGGCTGTAGACCTCGCAGCCGTTGGCCGCCAGCACGCGCACGGTTGCCGCGTTCGTGTCGCCGAAAAACTGCGGCATGATGCAGCCTTCGATGAAGCCAACGCGGAACCTTCGCTGGCCGCGCGCCCGGGTCATCCGCGGCGCGACGTAGCGGCGAATACCTCCCTGGGTCGGTCCGAGCATCGCCTCCATCTCGCGCAGCCGATGCGGCAGCACGTTCAAGACACGCGACTTGCGAACGGCCGATTGCAGGCCGCTGCGTTGGTATACGCGCAGACCCATGCCCGCGATGTCGAGCAGCGGCTTGCGGGTGAAGATGCTGCCGAGGACCGCGCGCCCGACGGTTTTTTCAGACGGGCTGATGGGCTCGGCGATCGCCCGGGCAGCCTCGACGATCGCGCCGTAATTGACGCCCGACGGACACGCCGTCATACATGCGCGACAGTCCAGACACGCGTAGATGTGCTCGCGGAAATCAGCGTCGTCGGGTGCGACCTTGCCTTCGTACACCTGCCGCACCTGGTAGATGCGGCCGCGAGGCGAGTCGGCTTCATGCCCAAGAACGCGGTAGGTGGGGCAGTAGTCGAGACACAGCCCGCAATGGACGCACTCCTTCAACACCTTCTTGTCGAGAATTCTTCTCAGCTCTTGTGTGGCGGCGGGCAGCTCCGCGGGCGCGGCTGTGCGGAACGCGTCCGGCCGCGCGATCACCTGCACAGACTCACGACTGATTGATTCAGATTCCGCCAACGTACCGTCCTGGATTCAACGTGTTACGCGGGTCGAGTCTGGCTTTGATGGCGCGCATCAGGGCCAGCGCGCCGCCCGCGTCACCCCAGACGTCAACCTCATGCTTCAGCACTGTAGGACATCGCTGGACCACCAGCGATGCATTGCTGCCGAGCTGTTGCACCGCGTCGCGCAGCGCCACAAGTGCCTGGGCTGAGATGCCTTCCGAGCACGCCGCGTAGGCCACACCGTTGCCAGCGTGGGCCCAGACGATGGGATCGAATTCCGCGAGTCGCTGCTCCAGAAGTCCCACCAGTGCCGCGCTGTGTGCGATCGGTGCGGCGGCTTTCAACACAACCTCGCGCTGCAGCGCGTCCACGCGCATGCGAGCAAGGTCGTCCCAGGCGCTCTCGGCCGCGTCGACTGGCCGGCCAGCGTGGTCCTCGACCAGCCTGCGCAGGTCGCGCACCTGGCGCTCGACGGCTTGCGGATACCCGCCCACCCGCAGTGCGAGATGCACGGACGAGCCAATGCTTGCGCCTCTGGCAGCCTGGCCGTTGAGCAGCTCGATCGCAAGCGGCGCGAGCGGAGATCGGAGCACCGCGCTAACCGCACTGCCTGCGGCGTCAGGCGACGAGAACGCTCCGACGATCGTCGCTGCCGCGGGCGGAATGGGCGCGAGTTTGAAGCTGAGCTCCACGATCACTGCGAGCGTGCCGAGCGAGCCGATGTACAGCTTGTTCAGGTCGTAGCCGGCGACGTTCTTCACCACGCGGCCGCCGGCGCGCGTCAAAGTGCCGTCGGGATTCGCGACGCGCGTGCCGATGACCAGGTCGCGTGGACCTCCGTACGAAAAACGCAGCGGACCGCTCGCGTTGGTTGCGATCAGCCCCCCGATCGTGGCGCCTTCGAGCGCTGGCGGATCGAGCGCCAGAAACTGTCCGTTTTCGCCGAGCAACCGCTGCAGCGCGTCGAAGCGCATCCCGGCTTCGACCGTGACCGTCAGATCCGCCGGTTCGTACTCGACGACACGGTCGAGCGCTGTTGTCTCGAGCAATACGTCTACGCGCGCTGGCGGCATGCCCAGATCGAGCTGGGTTCCGCCGCCGACAGGTGTGACCGCCTGTACGTGCTCGTCCGCCTCGTGCAGCGCCGCCGCGAGCTCATCAGCCGTCGCAGGCCGCACGCGCGCGGCAGACTCCAGCGCTACCATCCAGCGGCGCGCCCGCGTCGCGCAAACAACTCGAGGCAACGCCCGGCGGTGGGAAACATCTTGCCGGGATTGCACAAGCCATCCGGGTCGAACGCCTCCTTGATGCGCAGCATCTGTTGGACGTCCGCCTGCGAGAAGATGAGCGGCATCAGATCCTTCTTCTCCATCCCGATACCGTGCTCACCACTGAGCGATCCACCCACGACCGCACAGATGCGCATGATCTCGGCTCCGGCGTCGATGACTTTCTCTTCGGCGCCTGGGACGTCTGCATCCCACATGATCAACGGATGCAGATTGCCGTCGCCCGCGTGAAACACGTTCGCGATCCGAAAGCCTGAATCGCGCGAGATCGCTTCGATCCGAGCCAGCGTCTCGGGCAGCTTCGTGCGCGGTACGACGCCGTCGACCGTGTAGTAGTCGGGCGTCAGCCGGCCAATCGCCGCGAACGCCCCCTTGCGACCGGCCCACAGGGCCGCACGTTCCGCTTCGTCTCTGGCGAGCCGAACGTCCAATGCGCCGTTCTCGCGGCAGACTTCCTCGACGGCTTGCGCCTGAGCCTCCACCTCCTCGCGCAGACCGTCCACCTCGATCAGCACGACACCTTCAGCATCGACCGGATAGCCCGCCTTGGAACGCGACTCGATGGCGCGGATGGTCAGGTTATCCATCATCTCGATCGCCGCCGGGACGATGCGGCGCGCGATCATGCCAGCGACGGCCGAGCTCGCGTCTTCCATGTTGCCGAACACCGCCAGGATCGTTTTGACCGTCTCATTGACGGGCACCAGGCGCACCCAGATGCGAGTCACGATCCCCAGCGTGCCCTCGGATCCGACCAGCAGACCCACCAGGTCGTAGCCCGGAGTGTCCGCCGCGCTGCCACCGACCTGGACGATTTCTCCGTCGGGCAGCACGACCTCCAGCCCGAGGGTGTGGTTCGTGGTGACGCCGTAGCGCAGCGTGTGGGGTCCGCCCGAGTTTTCGCCGACGTTGCCGCCGATCGTGCACGCCTTCTGGCTGGATGGATCGGGCACGTACGTGAAGCCGAACTCGGCTGTCGCCTGGCCGAGACGCAAGTTGACCACGCCGGGCTCGACGATCGCGCGCATGTTCGCGACGTCGATCTCGAGGATGCGGGTCATGCGCGCCAGGCTGATCAGGACCCCGCCCCGCGCTGGGATCGCTCCGCCAGAGAGGCCGGTGCCAGCGCCGCGCGCGGTATACGGCACGCCGTTTCGATTACACGCTTTGACGACGGCACTGACCTGTTCGGCCGACAACGGAAACACGACGGCGACCGGCCGGTGCTTG
>JAFAPL010000535.1 GCA_019247135.1 Chloroflexota bacterium
AATCGAACGTATCGGTGTAGTTGAAGGCCGGCAATTGGTCGTGCAGCACCATGAGGTCGAAGAAGGTGACCAGGCCACCAAGATCCATTTTGATAGCCTGCCATCGTTCTTCCCTGTCCGGGCGGTCTTTTCCTCCTTCGAGGTAGATCTGCCCGAGCCGGTAGATGCACGGATCGACTACAGCCCCCTCGGCCGCGGCTTGTTTGGGCGACTCCTCGGGTTTGGACTGTACCGCGGCCGGCAATAAGGACCAGCCGACTATCGGCGACCCATGCGGTGCTGTCTCGAACGAATCCTCGGATGAACCAACGAAGAGTGCTCGCATGTTCTGGCCTTCTCGCAGTGCGCGGGTCCCCGGCTCGTGCCGAGTCTACCAGAGTGCGGCGCCCGTAGTCTGCGAGCCTTCGTTGACGAAGCTCCGCCAGCCTGCCAGTATGAACTCCGTCCAGCCGTGCATGTGAACGACTATCGCCTCTGAGCTTGCCTTTTAACCAGGCCCGGCTACCTGGCCACCCTTCCGGTGGTCAGTTTCGTGATGGGCTTACCGGCGTGACGAAATCAGGCTGTCATTCACCGCGACGATTAGGCCAGTGGCAAGCCGTTTCACCACGAAGCTATAGGCCAGGCTGATCACCACGAAGCATTAGGCCAGCCGCGGCTCGGTTCATCACCATGTCCGCCACCACGAGGTGAGCGGGATGGGCTATCGGGAGCTGAGTCGCATGGAGATCGTCGAGGTGGTTCGTCGGTGGCAGATGGGCGAGTCGCAACGAGCTATCGGCCGCGCCAGCGGCGTGGCGCGCGAGACGGTGAAGAAGTACCTCCACGCCGCTGAGGAGCTCGGGTTGGCCGCCCATGGGCCGCCGCCGACCGAGGACCAGGTCGTGCGGCTGGTCCAGCTCGGTCGGGTGGTGAGTGCTCCGCGGACGTGGGCGACGCCGCAGGCGGATCGGTTGGAGCCGTATCGCGAGCAGATCATGACGTGGCTGCAGGCTGAGCATCTGCAGCTGACGCGCGTGCAGGAGTTGCTCGGCCAGCAGGGCCTGCACATCCCGTACACCACGCTGGAACGCTTCGTCTGGCGATTGGGCTTCAAACCGCGCGGCCAGCGCGGCGATACGGTGCGCATGGCGCCGACGCCGCCCGGCGAGGTGGCCGAGATGGATTTCGAACGGCTGGGCCTGCTGCTCAATCCCGAGACGGGCCGGCGTCAGTGGATCTGGGGTCTGAGCATCACCCTGACCTACAGCCGCCACAGCTTCTTGTGGCCGCTGGTTCACCAGACGGTGGACGCCACCATCGAAGGGTTAGACAAGGCGTGGGTTTTCTTTCAGGGCTGCCCGAAGCGCCTGGTGCTCGATAACTTCCCGGCTGCGGTCGCCGGCACCGACCCGCTCAATCCGCGCCCGACGCGCGCGTTCGTGGAGTACAGCCAGGCCCGCGGCTTTCTGCTGGACCCGGCTCGTGTACGAAAGCCTCGCGACAAGCCTCAAATCGAACGGTTTGTGCAATACGCGCGCGGACGCTTCTGGAAGGGCGGCACCTTCCTGGACCTCGCCGACGCCCGCCGCCAGGCAGGACGGTGGTGTCTCGAGGTCGCCGGTCAGCGCGTGCATGGCACGACCCGCAAGCTGCCGCTGGTGGTCTTCGAAGACGAAGAACGTGCGCACCTGCTGCCCTACGACGGCATTCCCTACGACGTGGCGCTCTGGAAGGACGTCAAAGTCCATCCCGATCACCACGTCAGCATCCAGTACGCGCTGTACTCGGCGCCGTCGACCACCTGCCCGCCCGGCACCAAGCTGGAGGCGCGCTGTGATCGCGACCTGGTCAAGCTCTACAAAGCTGGTGCGCTGGTCAAAGTCCATCCCCGCAAACCCAAGGGTGGCCGCTCGACCGATCCAGATGACTACCCGCCCGAACGCGTCGCGTACGCCATGCGGGCACCGGACCGCCTCGTCCGCCAGGCGGTGGCGTTCGGTCCGCACATCGGCCAGTTCGCCGAACGCTTGCTCGATGCACCCTTCCCGTGGTCCAGGCTGCGCCAAGGGCAGCGGCTGCTGCGCCTGGCCGAGCGCTACACGCCCGAGCGCCTGGATGCCGCGTGCGCCCGCGCGCTGGGCTTCGACCTGGTCGACGTGCGCCGTCTCGAGCGCATTCTGGTGCTGGCCCTGGAACACGAAGGTCAGCCCGCACCGCCCGCTGAGGAGCGCGTGCAACCGTTGCCGAGCGGTCGGTTCACACGTCCCGGCACCGCCTTCGATCATCGTTTCGCCGCCACACCCGTGGAGATCCAGCCATGAGCGTCGATCCCGACCTGGTGCGCTTGCTCAAACGGCTCAAGCTCGGGCCGCTGCTGCCCACCTTGCCCGAGCGGCTGACGCTGGCCCGTGCCCAGCAGCTCGACTACGTCGCCTTCCTGACCTTGCTGCTGGCGGACGAGGTCCAGCGGCGCGACCAGCAAGCCCTCGAACGCCATCTGCTGCAGGCTGGCTTCGAGGACCGCGTGACCCTGGACGGGTTCGACTGGGCCTCGCCGGTCCAGCTCGACCGGCGCCAACTTCAGCAGGTCTTCACCCTCGAGTTCCTTCAGCGGAAGGAGCACGTCTTGTTCGTTGGTCCAGTTGGGGTTGGCAAGACACTCCTGGCGCAATGCCTCGGCTCGGCCAGCGTCCGTGCTGGCCATTCGGTGCTGTTCATTCGCGCCGATGCGCTGCTGGCCGAGCTGGGCCAGGCACGAGCCGACCGCTCGTACGACAAAGTCTTCCGCCGCTATCTGGCGCCGGACCTGGTCATCCTGGACGATTTTGGCCTCCGCCGG
>JAFAPL010000537.1 GCA_019247135.1 Chloroflexota bacterium
CATGACCGGCGCGTACGGCCGCGCGGATTCCGCGGCCATCAAGATGCTCGCGGACTGCCTCGGCGTCGTCGACGGTCACGCTCACGATCGAGCTGCCCGTATGCGCGACGCCGAGGGCGCCGCTCAGCCGTTCGGCCAGCCTCGGCACTTCGCTCAGCAGGCCACGGCGCTGCCACCCGACCAGGAGGCCGAGCGACACGCTCGCGCCGGCCCAGTCGAACCAGGCAAGTGAGACGTCGAAACGCGCGGCGTTGTCAGCTATTCGCAGCTCGGCGCCGTAGTAGTCGCCATACGGGCTCGGGGTGCTGCGCCAGTTGGCAAAAAGGGGCTCCAGGTGCTGCCATTCCGACCGTCGCACCGCGAGGAAGGCGACGCCACGCGGGCTCAGGAGATGTTTGTACGCGGCGCAGACGAGATAGTCGATGCGCTCCATGTGTTCGCGCACCGAGACGAACGGGATCGCATGCGTGGCGTCGACGAGCGTTTTCGCTCCCACGCTGGACGCACGCTCAACGATGTCTTCCAGCGCGGCGACACGCCCGGAGTGCGACTGCACCAGGCTGAAGGCGACCAGACGTGTACGTGCGTCGATGCTCGCCGCCAGTTCTTCGAAGGCAACGGTCCGAACGCGCACCCCACGCTCGCGCGCGACGAGCATCGGAAACAGAACCGAAGTAAATTCGTCGTCGGACGCGACCACCTCGTCGCCCGCTTGCAGCGTGGCCGCCACCGTCCCCACGCCGACGGACACCGAGGGCATGAGCGCGACAGCGTCGCGCGAAGTGCCGATCAGCTCGGCGAAGTGCGTTCGCGCCACCTCTCCGAGCTCGTCCCACTCATGCACCCAGTCAGCCGTTCCAGCCTGCCACCTGACCACGGCGCGCTGCATCATCTCGACCGTTTGCCGTGGCGGCAGGCCGTAGGTTGCCGCGTCCAGATAGATGAGGCCGGGTTGCGGTTCAAACAGCGCGCGCACGGACTGGAGCGAATCGTCCAACGCACTCATGCTAGCGCCACGATCCGCCGATGGTCCGAGTCGCCCCATCCGGAAACGGTCGGATATCGTAGAAATCTCGCACACGCAAGACCCTGGACAGGCATATGAGCTCGAGTTTGAGTCTGAGTTTCAGAAGACACGCCGCGTGTCGGGCATGACCGTCTGGGGCAGGATTCGAGCGTTCGCGGCCGCATGCTCGCTCGTTGCCGCGGCAGCGCTGCAGCCCTTTGTGGCCTCGGCGCAGTCCGATGCGGGTGATTACCCGATCGCCGACGGCCAGTTTTTCACCGAAGCAGTGCCCAACCGGAACGACGGCGCGGGCTTTGCCGTCGAGGACGGACAGGGCGCGAAGTTGTGGACGGCCTTCAAGGCACAGGGTGGCGTCGACACTCTGGGATATCCGATCAGCCGCCGCTTCGACTTCCGCGGCGACGTTGCACAGGCATTCCAGAACGGGTTCCTGGTGTGGAATGCGGACCACGGATCAGCCGAGCGCCTGGATTTCAGCCAGCTGCCTGGGCGCAAGCCGCCGGCCACCGCCGTACAGGCGGACTTTCCGCCGACGGCGTCGGCTGAGGTCGAACCAGCACCGTGGTCCGGGTGGTGGTGGCCCGCGTCGCCGTCGGTCGGCCCGACGCTGTACGCGCCAGGCAGTCCGCTGCAAAAGTACGACCAGTACGTGACAGCAGTCACGGGTGACAATCCCGATACGTTCGGCTGGGAGCGACAGGAGGTGTACTTCCCGGGCACCACCTGGGCCGGCCACTGCAACGGCTTCGCTGCCGCCGCCTTGCTCGAGCCCGAGCCGACCGCGCCCGTGGATCTCCTCGGCATCACCTTCTCAGTGGCCGATCTCAAGGGACTGCTGGTCGACTACCACTTCGGAGACGCCGCGGCGTGGTCCTTCGGTGGTGCGGATGGCGGCGATCTCAACCCTGCTGATCTCCAGCGCATGCTGTTGAACTGGGTCGGCTCGGCTGGCAAGGGGTTCGTGCTGACCTATGACATGGGCGGTGGCGAGGTCTGGAGTTATCCCGTGTATCGGTTCGAGAGCTACTGGAACATGGACCCCGTGGCGCCCGATACGTGGCAGGTGACAACCACGGTCTGGATGGCGGACATGAATGTGCCGCCGAACTTCGTCGGGACCCAGCCGTACCCAGGGCCAAACGGCAAAACGTTCACCTACACGGTGCAGGGCGATCCACGCAATCCGAGCGACGGCACCTGGACGGGCGACTCGCGTGCCGGGCGCTTCTCACACCCAGGCAGGATCTGGTACCCCGAGGCCAGCGTCCGCGGCAACGAGCGCGATCTCGTCAGCCCAGGCCTGGACCGAAAGACCGTCGCCACCATCCTCGCCGCCTCCGAC
>JAFAPL010000539.1 GCA_019247135.1 Chloroflexota bacterium
ATCGGAGGCGACCTGCAGCCGGGCCAGCTCGAGTGCGGGTGGCTCCGGCCGATTGCGCTGGACGTTCAGGCGCGCATGCTCGACCACACGCGTCGCGTGCTCTTCTCCATCCCAGGCGCTCTGAGGTCGCGTCGGCTCCTCGACGTACTCCAACGTCACGTACGCGGTCGCGCCGACGTCGTCGACGGACATGCTCAACTGGGTGTCGGCGGCCAGAAGCAGCAGCCGACCGAGCGGGTCGATCGCGACTCCGGCCCGCACCAGCAATGTGCCCGGTGCGCCAGTCGAGATTACGACTTCGAGCCCTTCGACGATGCCCCAGCCGTGGTTTCCCAGCAGGTGCACGCGTGCCGCCGTGCGGTGATAGGCCTGCTCGTCTTTCCAGGTGTCGGCATCGACCATCAACCCCTCGAACGGGTTGACACGGCTCAACTCGGCCGCACCGACGGCTTGGAAAAGAGGCGGCTCCGGCGGCAGTCGCGATACCCATGGCCCCGCCTGAGGCAGAACGGGCGGACTCGCGGAAACGAGCAGCGTCGCTGGCGTGACGCCGTCCGTGTGCACGGGCTCGCGTTCGAGCGTGTCGTTGACGTCTCCGTTCGACTCTTCCGGTCCACGAAACAAGACACTGACTTCGCCCAGTTGCAACCGCGCTCCATCTTTGATCGGGGTCACAAACCCCTTGGGTAATGCGAAGCCGTCCACGAGCGTGTCATTTGTGCTCTGGCGCTCCACTTCCAGTTGCCACTCATCACGATCCTGGCGAAGTCGGACGTGCTGGCGGGACACCGAAAGGCCGCCTGGCAAATGACCAAGGTTTACCTTTGGCGGATCGCCAACCTGACGCTCGCCGCGTCCAACCAGCGTTTCTCCTTCAGCCAGTTCGAAGCTGGTGCCGTCTGCTGCGATCAACTTTGCCATCCGTCAACCACCTCCCCTTGCGGAGCCGGTGTCGGCGCGAGCCTGACAACGTAGCCGCAGCCGGCTGGTCGAACTGCATCTACGAGCTCTCCAGCCTGGTCCAGAATGTCGCTGTCGCTATCCGGCGGTCGCGCCAGTGTGATGACAATGGAGCCATCGCAACGCCGGCCGAGCTGTGTGTTCACGCCCAGAGCCGCGTCGTGTCCGAGACGCAGGCCATCGAAATTCTCGACGATCAGGGCAGGCGTTTCGAGTCGAAGATCGAGTTCCGCGCGGAGTCCGCGCCGCGTCCCCTTCCAACGATAGAGCTCCACTGCCCGCTCGATGAGGATGCGTCGCGTCTCGACGTCCGGAGTCGCTTGCAGGTCCAGGTCCAACCAGCTCCCCAACCACTCGAGCAGGCCAGCCGGTGCGAGCCCTGGATCCAGGAGCAGGTGCGTCGTATCGATCGACTGCTCGATCGGGTCGAGCGCGGTTTGAAAGATATACAGGAAGCGTCCCAGGAACTCGTCTGTTCGGTAATGACGCGGCAAGAATTCAAGCAAGCGACTGACTGGAGACAGTTGAGGGTGTCCGACCTCGAATCCCGGGGGCACCACTCTCACCCGCCATGCAGACGGAGCCGCGTCCACGCCTTCGAGCCTGACGTCGTATAAGCCGGGATTGCCTCCGTGCTCCAGCCGGGGTGGATGGATCACGAGCAGCGCTTGCACTGGCTCTCTGGAGCCGGGCGGCACACTGCTTTGCATCGACAGGCTGTACCAGCTCGGCGGCACGCCAAGCAGTCGCAGCTCAGCAGTCCCGTCCACGCGGGTGCCGATCACCTGCAAGGCGGTCTCGATGCTTCCACCAGCCTCGACGATGAGGTCCAGTTGCTCCGTCCTGTCCGGAGCATCCGCGAGCATCATGTGCTCGCCCCGTCTTCCTGAACCTCGACGTAGTGCGCGGCGGAACAGAACAGCTCGGTTTCCTGAAGACGCAGCAGGCGTTCGTCCGCGCCGATGGACCAGGCTTCGTCCGCGTCCGGAACAGCGGTTCTGAAGCGGAGCTCGTCGACGTACTCGACCTCTGCATCCCGCTGCAGTAAGGGATACACGTCGCCCAGCGTCAACGAAGCTCCGAAGGGCCAGCCCTGCCCATCCACTCCGCCGCGGACAGGATGAATGAACTCGTACAGTCGGCGAGCCGCCTGGTCCATGATTGCGCGGCGTCGTCGCTCGCGGCTCACCTCGTCGAGGCCGGCGCGCGGTCTGATGATCAGTCGCGCTCTCACGCTGACCCAGTGGTAATCGGGTTGGCCGACCACAAGCTCCGTGGTGAGTGGCGCACGCTCGCGCAGATACGCGTACACCGAGCGTCGGACCGGATCCGGGAGCTCCAGGTCGTCGTGGGTGAGGGGCCGGTCCACGGTTGTAACCGCAGGAACGAGCAGCAGCCGCACGTGGCCGGGTGTGGTGCTCCCGTTAACCGAGGCCGGCCCGGTCCCGGTCAGCATGGTTTGCGTTGGCAGCTTCTGGGGGGCGGGAGCGGTACCGTTTGCCCCGGCCGTTCCGTTTGCCCGGGCTGTACCGTTGCGCGTCGGGCTCCAGCTTGTGACTCCACTCGGTGCGACGCAGCGGACGCGCCCGACTCGCGGCGATGCTTCGCGTGCCAGCGTTTCGAAATCGGCGCGCGTGACGGCCACCTCGCGCGTGCGCACCAGTTGCGGGCCACGCATGCGATACGCTTCGAGTGTTTCACGATCACGGCCGCCGCTGGCCGCACGCAGATTCGCCACCCACTTCACGTACGGCAGGTCGGAGGCGGACTTCGGCACGACCAGCGTGCCCTGTCCGACATTACCGATCGATCCTCCACCACTGCGATATCGACTGAATCGGATCAGCTGACCTTTTGGCGGTATCCGCCCGTACTGCTGCTCCTCACCGCTCGGCGCGATGATGCGCGGGCCGAAGCGGACCTCGCCAGAAAGGTTGTCCACCTGGTAGTGCGAGTCGGTCGCCCGTGACTGGGCGAACACTTCGACCTCCGTCCATACCTCGACGGACGTGTCTGAGAGGACCATCTCGATCTGCTCCGGCCAGGACGGATCGTTGCGCCTGGGCAGGACCGGCGGATTGGCCAACCGGAAGCTCTGACCAGGCGATCCATCGCTACGCCCGAGCACTTCACCGGTCACCTCGAACGCGTGACTCGCGTCGACGAGCCCGCCCAGGCTTTCGGCGCGCACGCCCTGAATCATTGGTGAATGGTCGTAGAAACGGGCCTCGGGGTGTCGTCGCCGGGCTCTGCAACGGACCCAGCACGCGGTGAGCGCTCGGTCGTCCACGCGCAATTCACGCACCGCGCACGTGCGCGGGAGAATCAGCAGCACACGCCCGTCGCGCAACAAGCCGCGAGTATTGTCGAGACGGTGACCCAGCTCGTTACACTCCGGTTCCAACTGCCGCAGCAGCGCGAGCTCATCATTATCTGGCTGGAGGTCGATCCAGCTCTGTCCGTCCCAGAATTCCCAGACGAGCGGCGGATCATCCTGGTTGATGTTGGACCCGCGCAAGGTGTCGCAGTACAGGTTCAATCGGATTACATGGTTGTCCATGTTGTCGGCGAAGCCAAGATAAAACGCGTCGTCTTCCTCCGGGATAGACTGGAAGGCTTCCGCGCGGAGCTGCTCGCCGCGAATCAGACGATCGGACAGATCCTCGTAGTCCAGTGTCTCGCCAGCCGCATTCTGGATGTGGCGCTCGAGGATGAAGTACCGCAGATTTGGCTCGCGAATCGTCAGCGCTGCGTCTGTGGTGAAAACGACCGCCTGGCGAGTCTCGGTCTGACGGGTTGCGACCTCGATGCCGCGCCGAATCTCGCGTACTCCAGTCGAAGGAGCCGTCAGCCAGAACAGCAGCTCGGCCGTCGCCGGAACAGCCGGACGGGGCTTGACACCAATGAGCTCGAGAAATTTGAGGAAATCCCGTTCGGGGACTTCGTTCAGTCGGTACAGCAGGATGTCGACCATCCATGCGAACAGCTCGATGAGCATGACGCCCGGATCGCTGACGTTGTGGTCCGTCCACTCCGGGCAGTACAGAGGGATGCGACGCTTGGCTTCGTCAACCAGGTCCTGAAACTTGCGCGGGTCGATCGCCGGCGGTTGCATGGTCAGCCTTCGCCCTCGCCTGGGATAAGATAGAACGGATACACCAGGTTACGGTCGGCATTCGTCGACTTGATGGTGTAACGAATTTCGATCAGCAGCAGCCCGTCCTCGTCACTCGCAGGGTGGATGTCCACGCCTTGCACGACGATGCGTGGCTCCCACCAGCCCAGTGCTTCGAGCACCTGCGAGTGGATGAGACCAACAGTCGTTGGGTCGTGTGGCGCAAACACCAGGTCGTGAATGCCGCAACCGAACCGCGGACGCATGCGGCGCTCGCCTTTGGCGGTCGACAGGATCGTCAGGATCGAACGCTCGATCGCGCGATCGCCGGAGGCCATGCTGATGCCGCCCCGTCCGTCAACCCCGAATGGGGCGGCCCAGCCGGTGCCGAGAAAGTGGCGCGGCTCCAGCTCGTCCATCTAGTTGATCTTCACCAGGCTGCCGCTCATCGTGAGAATTCCACTTGACTTGATATCCATCGTTCCGTCAGCTTCGATTGCCACGGTGGCACCCTTGAGCTTGAGCTGCGCGGTAGCTGTCACCGTCGCATCCTGTTTGCACGTCACCGTCGCGCTCTGCGCGTCGACCGTGGTGTCTCCGGTTGAATCAACCACGACTTTGCCGGTAGCAGTCAGCTTGACGTCCCCGGCCGCGGTGATCGCGATGGTGTTATCCGACGCGGTGATCTCGATCTTGTTGTTTTCGGTCTTGTCCTTGATGGAGATCTTTTCGGACCCCTCCGTATCGTCCAGCGAGATAGTGTGGCCGGCACGTGTCTTCAAGATGCGTTCGTTGACTTTGCTGCTGCTGACCACCTCGTTGTTCGTCTTGGGCGGAGCGTCCTGTCCATTCCACAACGCGCCGAGAACGAATGGGCGGGTAAAGTCACCATGTTCGAACGCGACCAGTACTTCGTCGTTCACTTCGGGCAAGAAAAACATGCCGCGACTGGAGCCCGCCATGGGCACCGCAAGGCGGGCCCACCAGCTCTCCTCTGAATCATCCATCCACGGGAACTTGACTTTGACTCGGCCGAGCCCATCCGGATCGGTGTTGTTGGTGACAAGCCCGACCACGGCGTTCGGTAGACCGGAGCCGGCGTCTGGACCCTGCACCATCTCGAGCAGCGAGTGGCTGCGACGGCCGCTGATCGTGAACCGGGTGGTGTACGCGACGTTCGTTCGCACCGAGTGCACCACGGACGTCAGATAGTAGTCGCCCGACAAGCGGGTGCCGAGAGTTGGCAGCTTGACGGTGAGGCCGGCCTTCAGCGCCGGGTCACCCAGGCACGTGCCTTCGGCTTCGACAAACGTCCCATCCAGGTCGTTGTAGATCGCGGTTGCGAGCGTATCGGCCGCACTCTGGTCGTCGAGTGGACGATTGATCGCATAAACGGTCGCATCGCCGAAGTCCGCCGCCATTGTCGAGCCATTGCGCGACTCACCGATTGTCGGCGCCATCGAGCCGCTGCTTGCGGTCCCGACGATCGCCTCCTTGCTCTTCATGTCCCAGCTCTTGACGATGACTGACGAGGCCTGAAACGCCGACGTCATTTTGACGTGGATGTCGATCAGGTTGTCCCAGAGTCGCTGCTCAGGCCCCTCCTCCTGTCCATTACGCGGCTCCGCGAAGTGAAGCGTACGTCCGTCGACGTAGCATTCGAATCCGTTGCGTGCCGCGAGCTGGCGCAGAAATTCCCAGTTGGTCTTGTTGTACTGGAACACATAGTCGTGGGTCGGATTGGTCGAGTCGGTGGAGGGAGTGAGGGCGACCTCCTGTGCTATTTTCGAAACGATATCGGAGTCCGCCATATTCAAGAACGAGCGATTGTGCCAGCCACGGTGCAGCCGATGCGCTCGGTCGAAGGCGCGCACCAGGACGCGCGGCGTCTGGTCATTCGTCGCCTCTAGTTCAACCGCCGTGATCTCTCCGCTGAACACCGTTTCGGGCTCGCCGTCGCGGCTGAGGCCGAGCTCCAGCTCGCCGCCAATCGGAAACGTGTCCTGGTCGAGCATGCGGAAGAACACTGCCTTGGTGGGGTCCGTTCCGAGATCGTGCAGCCAGATCAGGCACATGCTCGGCAGATGCACGCTCTGCTCGATGGTGACCGCGTTGACACGCGCGAATTCATCGGCCTGAATTTCTGATCCATTCACCTTGATGTCTATCGAGGCCGAGAATGCCGGCGAGCTCATGGTCATGCGCGTCGAGACCTCATCGCAGCGGCGGCAATGCTAGCTGCTGTCCGACGCGCAGACGCAGCGGATTGTCCAGGTGATTGAAGTCGGCGATGGCCCGCCAACGCGAGGAGTCGCCGTATTCGCTGAAGGCGATCGCGTCGATCGTTTCTCCGGGCAGAACCGTGCGGACTTTCTCCGGACGCGCCACCGAGGTGGGATTCTGGGGTGGATAGGTACCTTCTGTTTCGACCTGCTGAAAGCTCGCGGTCAGCGTAGCGCGGATGGGCCTGCCGTCGTCCCAGAACAATGTGAAATTTTGATTGACGCTGGTGAGGACGGATTTGAAGCTCCAGAAGCGGCCCCAGCGGAAGCTCACACGCGGCGGTCGACCCGGAGTGCCTTTGCTGGAGTCGGCAGTGGAGGGGTCGATCTTCATCAGATCCAGGAGCTTTTCGGTGTATTCGCGCACGTCCTGTGGCGTCGTATCGGAGCCATCGCTTGCCAGAGTGAGCGTATCGAACAGGAGCTGTACCGTGAGACTGATCGCGCCACCACTCGAGAAATTGACGAGTGGGACATCACCGCCGGTCGGCGACCCGCTGGCCCAGTCGTTGCGCTTCGCGAACGAGTAGTCGGTTGGATTGAACAGACAATCCAAGACCTTGCTGGGCGGCTGCGTGTCCTCGTTCCAGACGGAAGCTTTGACAGGTTTGCCGGATCCGAAATGAATACCGCGACCGGACTGCTCAGCCATATCGACTCCGTGTAGCTCCGGCACGCTCGCGCTCGAGCATCAGCCGCTGCTTGAGCAGGCGATACACCTGCTCGGCGATGAGGTGTGGATCGACCCGTGGTGTGCGGTGCGTGCCATTTGCGCCGCCGCCTGTGTCGGCGCTCGCGTCCCCGAGTACTCGCTGTACAACCGGCCGCTGTTGCGTGGACTGCGCAGCCGCGCCCGCCGACCTAGCCTGTCCGTGAGCATCCACCGACCGCTGCACCGCGATCGCCCCGTGCTGCATGCTGAGTCCGTTAGCTGGCGTGGCCGCGCCCGACCCCGCTCGCTCACTCCCACCCGCTCGTTCACTCGGACCCGCTCGCTCACCCCCACCCGCTCGCTCACTCCCACCCACTCGGTCACTCCCGCTCGCTCGCTGGCTCCAACTCGCGGACCCGTTTGCCTGGGTCATGACCTGCGCCCCAACCCGCAACGACGCCG
>JAFAPL010000309.1 GCA_019247135.1 Chloroflexota bacterium
GACCCCACGTGGAGCGGCCTTCGCCACGACCGGTGATGTCCATCATGCCGGTGTAGCCGAAGACCGCGCTGCGCCAATCCGATTCGGCAACATTGCGTGCCGGACCCTTGAGCACGACGCCGAGCTCGGCCTCGTGCATGAACATCCACGGCACCGTGTAATTGGGCAGGTGAATCGTGTCGCCCGGTCCAACGACCGCGTCCGGGTTCTTCAGGAACATGTTGAGTGGTCTTGCTTCACGCTGCGCGTGCTCCCAGTAGTTGGCGATGCAGCACATCACCTTGCTGGGAAGCGGAAGCGGCGGTCGCAGCCGCACACTGTCGAGCGGGCGCGGCGTACTCTGGGCTGCAATCCGCTCCAGTGGGGCGCGCAGCGACTCGAAATTGTCGATGATTGTCTCCATTGTGCGCTGAGGCATCCGCGCCGGCGGAACGACCGAGCTCACGTCGACGATGCCAGCCTCGGTGATGATGCCCGCGCGAACCTCCGCATCGGCGGGCTCGGAAAAGAGCGCCATCTTCATGCAGCACTCCCGACCATCGCGCCGACTGTTACTGAAAGCATGCCAATAGCGTCGATCTCCACTTCCACCTGGTCGCCGTCGCCGAGCGGCTGCTGGCCTTCGCGAGCGGTGCCACACGCAAGCACGTCGCCCGAATGCAGTGTCATCACGGTGGTCACGAATGCGACTTGCTCGCCGATGGAGTGGCTCGCATCAGCGATTGCATAGTCCTGCGCCGCAGCTCCGTTCTGGCGCGACCGAACATGCAGCGCCATCGGATCCGGCAGCTCGTCAACGGTGACGATGCATGGCCCCAGTGGACCGAGCGTATCCGCCTTGGCCAGCCAGTAATCGCGGCCAAACTGCTGATCGCCGCGCGCCATAACGTCGATGATGCACGTGTAGCCGAATACCGCACGCTGCCAACCCGCGGCTGGGACGTCCTTGGCCGGTCCGCGGATGACCAGCCCGAGCATGGCCTGTGGCACGAACTGCCAGCTCTGGTCGACCGCCGGCAGGCGCACCGTATCGCCGGGGCCGATGACTGATTCGGCGCTCTTCAAGGTGGCCAGCAACGGCGCCTCCGATGGGGCGCCGCCGTAGGTCGCGGTGGTGACCACGATCTTGCCGGGCCACGGCACCGGCGGCAGCAGGCGCACCTCGCTCAACGGGATGGCGGGGCGATCGAGTCGCTCACGGAGCGCGTCGAAGTGCTCGATGAGCTGCTGAAGTTGGTCTTGCGGAGACTCGCCAGTCAGAGCATCGAACGGCACTACGTTGTCGCTGTTCAACACTCCGTAGCTCGGCTTCGAGCCACCACCCTGGAAAAGGACCAATTTCATGCGGGCTCCGCGACCACGAAACGGTCGCCACGCTCGATGAAGTCCGTCACGAGCGCGACGAACTGGCGGCATGCTGCTACAGGCAATGCGTGGGCCGCACGGTCCTCCCCGGTTGGCGGTTCGCTCCAGGCCGGCCGTGGACCAAACAGGCGCAGCTCCATGGCCTCGGGCGACGATGGCGGCGGCGCGTGTGAGGCGCCAGCGAACGCAGCAGGTGCGACGAGGATCAGCGAGTCCACCAGGGCTGGTTCGAGTACGGCGAGCCAGCAACCCGCCGCGCCACCGGCGGACTCCGCGAGCAGGTGCACTGGTCCATCGACGACGGCGCGGATGAAGTCCGAGGAAGCACGACGCATCCTCGACGTGAATGCCGCACAACTGCTCGGCCTCGGCTGAATCTAGCGCGCTCCGGGCCCGGACGGGCCGACCGTCTGCCACTGGTCGGCGATGGGCGGATTGCGCAACTTGGGCGCGTAGTCTGCTGTGGTGATCTGCTCGACTTCGGACGTGTACTCGACCGTGTTGTTTTCCGGGTCCTTGTAGTAGGAGAACAGGTTGTTCCCGGCCAGGTGGCGGCCGGGCCCCCACACGCGTGGAATGCCGCGTTCGCCGGCGTAGAAGACGGCTTTGATCCACTCCTCCCAGTTGCGGATCTCGAACGCCGCGTGATTGAACGCGGGCTCGCCGTCGCGTGCCTTGATGAACGCCAGTGAATGGTGGTTGGCATTACACCGAAAGAACGTCATGAAATCCGCGAGCTGATCGGTCAGCTTGAATCCGAGCACGTCGCGATAGAACGATTCCAGCGCGACACGATCGCGCGCTTCGAGAACGACGTGATTCAAGCCGACGGGCTTCACGTCACGATTGCCGTATGGATCGTGCACCGTGTCGACACCAGCTACCAGTTCGACGAGATTGCCCTCCGGGTCGCGGAACCGCATTGCCCTGGCGACGCCGGGCTCCAGGTCAGCCGTCGGGGGAGTAATGATCCGAAGACCGCGTGCCGCGAGCTCCTCCGCCGCGCGGTCCAGGTCTTCGACCGACCCAACCTCGAACGCGAAATGATGCAGGCCGGGTGTCTCGGCGGAGTGCAGCGTGAGCACGTGGTGGTCCGGACCATCGGCGCGGAAGAATATCTCACCAGCGTGTTCGTCGATGCGCTCGAGTCCCCAGCGATCGTTGTAGAACTCAGCCTGATTGCTCAGGTTCTGTGCGCGGAAGCCGACGTGTGCGAGTTTTGTAACAGTAACCATTTCACTCTCCGCGTGTCTGGAGTGGTCCGCGCCGGAATGTACATATCAGCGGGCCGTCTGCCACTGGTCAGGATATGGCTCCATGACGCGTGGCTGACGATTCGGATCGGTGATCTGTTCGACCTCGGCGGTATATTCGACGGTGTTGCCTTCCGGGTCCTTGTAGTACGAGAACAGGTTGTTGCCGAACAGGTGACGGCCCGGGCCCCACGCGCGCGGAATGCCTCGCTCCCCGGCGTAGAACACTGCCTTCATCCACTCCTGCCAATCACGCATCTCGAATGCCGCGTGATGAAAGGCTGGTACTGCGTCACGCGCCTGGGCGAAAGCCAGCGAATGATGGTTCGCGTTGCACGCCCAGAAGCTGAGTCCGCCAATGAAGCGGTCGGTCAGCTTGAAGCCGAGCGCCTCACGATAGAAGCTTTCGCTATCTGCCTGATCGCGTACGTTGAGCACAACATGGTTCAGCGCCGTCGGCTTGACGTCTTCGTGCTTGAACACATCACTGATGGACTCGACGCCTGCCACGAGCTCGACGAGGAAACCGTCAGGATCCCGCAAGCGAAGCGCGCGCTTGACGCCCGGTTCCAGGTCGGCCGTTGGTGGCGTGACGATCTCGACGCCCCGGGCCAGCAGCTCTTCGTGGGCCCTATCGATGTCGTCCACCGAGGGAACCTGGAGTGCGACGTGGTGCAGGCCCGCGGCCTCTCCTTCGGCGAGGGTCAGCACATGGTGATCGGGCCCGTCGGCTCGGAAGAACATCTCACCCCCGAACTCGTCGACGCGTTCGAGCCCCCAACGGTCGTTGTAAAACTCGGCCTGTGTGCTGATGCTCCTTGCCTGAAGGCCCACGTGGGCCAACCTGGTGACCTGCACCATGTGCTGCGTCGTCCTCCCTGTGTACCGCTAATCTACGGCAGCGGCGCGCCGGGCGCACATTTCCGTTGGTTATCCCTGCATAACGACTTGGAATGACCGCTGGTCGCGCCAACACGTTAGGCTGTGCTCACGTCGCGGAGGTGCGGACAAGAGATGGCGACTGCGGTGGCGTTGAGCACGCCAACAATCGAGGACATGGTTCAGCGCGCTCGCGCGTTGTTGCCCAGGTTGCGTGAGCGAGCAGCTGCCACCGAGGCGCTTGGCCGGCCGGGCGTGGCGATCGGCCGAACCTGTACGGTCGACACACGCGCCTGGCCGAATCCTCGGCTGAAGTCCACGCACCTGTACGGTCGACACACGCGCCTGGCCGAATCCTCGGCTGAAGTCCACGCAGCCGAGGCGCGGATCGTGCCGCCGGTGCCGATGTTCTGATGCGACGTATTACCGACAACGTGTACGCGGAGATCTATTTCTGGGGCTGCAACCCGGGCTTCGTGTCGACGTCCGACGGCGTATTCATGATCGACACCCCGCAGCAGCCCATCAATGCCGTTCAGTGGCGCGAACGGCTCCAGGAGCACGGACCAATTCGTCACCTGGTCAACACCGAGCCGCATCCCGACCATATCCGCGGCAACGCCTACTTCCCAGGCGTCGAGGTCATCGGCCACGAGCGCATGGTCTCACGCTACGAGCAGGCGTTGCCGATGATGACCGGTGAGCAAACGCTCGAGGCGCTGAAGACTGCTGATCCTGACAGCGTCTGGCTGTTCAATCATCCGGACTACCCGCCCAACCCGCCGACGCGCACCTTCTCCGAAGAACTGCGCTTGCAGCTTGGCACTCACGACATCCACCTGATTCATCATCCTGGACACACTCCTCCGCAGACGTCCGTGTTTATTCCGAGCCAAGGCGTGGTGTTCACAGGTGACAACGTCTTTCACAAATGCAAGACATTCGTCCAGGAAGCCGACCCCTGGGAATGGCTCCACGCGCTCGAAAAAATCAAGGCCCTCGACGTCGAGGTCATCGTGCCCGGCCACGGTGAACCGTGCGACAAGTCGTATCTCGCCGAACAGGCGCAGATCATCCACAACTGGATCGGCGTGATCGAGGAGTATGTCCGCCGCGGCGTTACCGAGGACGAGGCTGTTGCCCAACCTCTGGACGTCGTGAAGGACGTTGATCCGTATCCAATCGGTCAGCGCCTGTTCCCGCGCAGCGACTGGGTGACCGAAGCCAACGTCCGCAATGTCTACAAGCGGATTGTTGCTCGCGCTGGAGCGAACACCATGACGGCCCGCAACTGACCACGTCGACCAGCGGCTGTAGCGTCAGCCGAGCCAGGCGCCGTTGGTCATCATGTAGTCCGCCACACTCCAGCGCACGCCATGCACTTTGGAGACGTACGCGAACCGTGGCGCGGTATTGGACCACGGCATCGCCCAGGTCTCGTCCTGGACGTAGTCCATCCAATCGGCGTAGATCTGTTTTTGCCTGGACGGGTCAGTCTCGTGGAGCAGTCCGTCGATGAGCTCGCGTAATCGGTCCGAGCGGAAGCTACTCCAGGTGTTGAATGGGCTGTAGTAGACGTTGCCGGCGAAGAAGCCCGGGCGCATGTTGCCGTACAGAGTTGCTCCACACGCGAGACTGGTGAACTTCGAGTTGTACGTCTGGTCCACGAACGCGACCGGCTCGGTCGCTTTGAGCGTAAGATTCAGGCCGATCTTGGCCAGGTCCTGCTGATAAATCTGCATGACGGTGGCATAGTCCGCTATCGTGGCATTCCAGATCACCTCTAGCGGCGGATTGCCCACGCCGGACTGCTGAAGCAGCGATTTCGCCCTGTCCAGGTTGGCTTGGCGCAGATTGCCTCCGGTGCGGGGTTGATGTGCTTTGTTCGAGCCCGAAGTTGCGTACCAGACATGCTCTTCACGCCTTGCTGGCCGTCGCCCGAGGTGGTGCGGTGCGCTCGCGCACGCGTTGAATCTCCTCAGCCGACAATGGCTCCGGGAGCGGGCGCGGAGTCGGTGCCGTGAAGCGGAGGTCGCGATTCGCATTCGCCACTGGCCCGAGCGTATTGCGCAGCGTGCCGATGCCTTCGACTTCCACTTCGAGGACATCGCCCGGCTGGAGCCACCGCGCCGGATACCCTTTGCGGACCGACTCGCTGATCGAGCCGCCGCCGACGGTCCCGGTGGCGATCACGTCGCCCGGGACGATGCGACTGTCTTGCGAAGCGCGCTCGAACATCGCCCCAAACGTATGGTGCATGTTCCACGCATGGCCATCCATCCACAACGTGCCATTGACTCGAATTTTGCAGCTGACGTGCAGTGTGCCGTTGCGGTAGAAGGGCGCCATCTCGTCGCGCGTAACGATCCATGGTCCCAGTGACGACGCGGAATCCTTGCCTTTGGCAGGCCCAAGGCCGAATTGACTCTCGTCGAACTGGAGATCTCGGCAGCTCCAATCGTTGAAGATGCTGAAGCCGAGAATATACGCATCCGCATCCGCCTCAAGGATGTTGCTCGCCTCGCGAGCCACGATCGCCGCGAGTTCGCACTCGTAGTCGAGCTGCTTCGTCGCCGTGGGGAAGGGCACGCTCTCGTCAGGACCGAAGATTCTCAATGGATTGGAGAAGTAGAAGATCGGCAGCCTCGCCCAGACCTCCATCCTCGGTCCAGTCGAATCGCGAGTCCACTGCCCGGTTGCGTGCTCCTCGAACGCGATGTGGTCGCGCACCGTTGGCGGCTGGAGGATGGGCGCGCGCAGCTTCACATCCGCCATCTGTACGCGCGGAGCCTGCACCCGCCCAAGGGCGCTGCGCAGTGTGTCGATTGCGTCGGGCGCGAACTCCAGAAGTGCGCGAACGTCGCGCAGTGTGATCGGCGCTCCCAGGAGCGCGGTAACGTCGACGATTTCGTCGGACCCAGCGAGCACGCCGGCCCGCGGGCCGCTGCCCGGGTCATACGTGAGTAGCTTCATACAGCCCCCGTCAGATCGTGGCGTGCCTGAAGTTGGAGTAAGCCATCCAGGCCGTTGCGTACATGGTCGACCACGTGTTCCCCCGCGACGATGGTGTGCTCCAGTGTACCGATACCCTGCACCTCGAAGTTCACCGTCTGACCGACTCGAGGCCACTTGTGCAGGTCGACGGAGCAGCTGTAGCTGACGGTGCCCGCGATCGCCTGCTTCGCCTCGTCGAGCGTGAGATTACGACCGCCGCGACCGAGGATGACGCCGATCTCCAGTTCCAGGTCCAGCTTGTCCGTGTAATAGGGGTACGGGATCGGATCCTCGGGGCCGATGATGGCGTCTGGATTGCCCTTGTAGTACGGCGGGTAGCGGTACCACTCCGCGCGCTTTGGGATCCCACCGCCTTCGCGGCGAGTCATATGCTCTTCGAAGATCGAGAAGTCCCTGAGCGAGTTCTGGCGCGGCAATGGCGCCAGCAGTTTGACTTCAAGCGCTCAATGCCTCCCTCGACATCACCGACCGCGTCAAACAGGCAGGCCTCGAGGACAAGATCTTTCCTGCGTACATGCCAGGTGACTACGAGCCGGCGTTCTACTCGGGTGGCGCCGCCGCCGACATCTGATTGATGTATCGCTGAGGCCGTCCACGCTGTAGCGCGGTGGGTACCATCATGCTGCGGTGAGAAACGGATGAAAGCGGCGCGCTGGCACGGACGCGGCGACGTTCGCATCGACGACATCGCCGACCCCACGCCGGGCGTCGGCGAACTCCTGCTGCGCATCGCCTGGTGCGGTATCTGCGGCACGGACATGGAGGAATACGTCGCGGGTCCCACGCTCGTCCCCGTCGACGTCCCGAACGGGTTGACCGGCCGCACGGCGCCGCTCACACTCGGCCACGAGTTCGTCGGACGAGTCGCCAGTGTTGGTGAGGGGGTGAGCGGATTCGACATCGGGGATCGGGTGGCGCCCGAGGTGGTCCTGTTTTGCCGCGAGTGTTTCTTTTGTCGACATCACCAATACGCGCTGTGTGAGCAATGGGCTGCCCTCGGGCTCCACACCGACGGCGGATTGGCCGAATATGCGGTCGTGCCTGCGTTCTCGTGCGCCCATTTGCCAGACGCGCTTTCGGACGAAGAAGGAGCGCTGGTCGAACCAACGGAGGTCGCGGTTCGAGCGGTGGGCAAAAGTGGGACACGACTCGGCGACAGCGTGGCGGTAGTGGGCGGAGGCACGATTGGCCTCCTGGCGCTTCAGGTGGCACGCGCGGCCGGTGCTGGCGAGACCTATCTCATCGAGCCGCTGGCGCCTCGACGTGAGCTCGGACTCACGCTCGGAGCGAGCGCCGTGTTCGACCCACAACAGAGCGAGTGGGAGACTCAACTCCGGAGCGCGTGCGGCGGGATCGGTCCTGACGTGGTACTCGAATGCGCGGGCGGCAGAGACACGGCCGAGACCGCGGTGCGCGTCGCGAGAAAAGGCGCAACCATCGTACTGGTGGGCATCCATCCAGAACGCGTGCCGTTCAGTACGCTCGAGGTGATCGTCGGGGAGAAGCATGTGGTCGGTTCGGTCCAGCATCATTACGACGAGGACCTGCCCGCCGCATTGCGCCTGCTCGCGGCAGGTCAGGTGCGGGTCGCGCCGCTGATCACTGATCGGATCCCGCTCGAGCGCGTTGTCCCGGACGGCCTGCGCGCGCTCGCCGAGCATCCGCGGGATCATCTGAAGATCCTGGTGAGCCCGAAGGCATGACGCCGGCCGACACCTTTCGCGGCTGGCCGGCCGTCCGCCTGGACAACGACATCATCAGCGCGGTGGTGGTTCCGGATATCGGCGGTCGGATCCTTCAGTTCTGGTTAAGCGACCATCCATACCTGTTCGTCAATCGCAACCTGGCGGGCCGCCTCTTCACACCGGCCGAGAACTGGGGCGATGGCAGTATGAGCAGCTGGAAAAATTATGGCGGCAATAAGACGTGGCCGGCGCCGCAGGGTTGGGACGGACCGGACCAGTGGGCCGGTCCGCCGGATCCGGTCCTGGATTCTGGCCGTTTCAACCTGCTCGACGCCGACCGGCGGCGGGCTGCAGTACAGAGCCCGCCGGACCCTCGCACGGGTTTGCAGATCACGCGGGAGCTCCAGCTGGAGCCAAACGCCGCCCGCGCCGTCCTGCGGCGGACCATGCGCAATGTGAGCCAGCGCCGCGTCCGCTGGAGCTTGTGGGACGTGACCCAGCTGGACTGTGCAACAGATGCCGACGCCGTGCGGCCGAACTGCACGATGATCATTCCGCTTGACGCCGCCAGCCGTCTTCGGCGGGGGTATTCGGTGCTGTACGGGGCGGAGGACAACCCGCAGTGGAGCACCGCAAGGCCCGGCTTCCTGGAGGTGCGCTACGCCGGCGCGCTCGGGAAGGTCGGTGTGGACAGTCGGGCAGGCTGGGTGGCGTTCGCAGACGGTGGGTGGGTGTTTACGCACCGGTTCGAGGTCACTCCTGGGGCCGAGTACCCGGACGGTGGGGCGACGGTGGAAGTCTGGACCCAGGGTCCGGGCATCGCCGCCGGCGTGGATTTCAGCCAACCGCAGCTGCGCGGGCTGTTCATGGAGATGGAGGTGCTTGGGCCGCTGGTCGAGCTCGAACCTGGCGATGCCAGCAGTATGGATATCGTGTTTGCGGCCTGCTGCTGTCCCGGGCCGATCGTCGATGTGACAGCGGACGTGTGTTGCGGAGGCCAGCTCGAGCTGCGACCGCAAGGCAGGGCCTGGCGCGTGAGTGGCGCCTGGGGGGTGTTCGAATCCGGCCGCATGCAGCTGCGTGCCGTTGGTGCGAGCGCGGTGCTGCTCGAACAGCCGGTGACGCCGCTGGAGCCGCTGAAGCTCGACGCTAGCGTGCAGTTGCCGGAGGGCGCGCGCGGTGTGGAGCTGGTGTTTCTCCGAGATACGGCCTCACCAGTAGTGGTCGCAAGCGCAGTCACCTAGTCCGCCCGGGCCGGAGTCTGCCGCCCATGCGGGGGTCGAAACCCCGGAGGACCGGCGCCTCGCTGTAGTGGGCGTGCGATGCCGGCAGCCGACGGGCGGGGGGTTCCCACGTATGCAATCGTTTGCTAGCATGCGTCGTCACGGAGGGGAGGCCGGGCTCATCCCACCCACGCTGAAGGACGTCAGTCAGCTCGCCGGGGTATCCCAGAGCACCGTCTCGCGCGTCTTGAGCGGCGCCGACACGATCGTCCCGATCGCCCCCGAAACACGCGACCGCGTCATGCGCGCCGCCGAAACACTGCGCTATCGTCCGCATCCGCTGGCGCGCGGCTTGCGCGGCGCAGGCACCGCGTTACTCGGCTTGATCGTCCGCGACATTGCCGATCCGTTCTTTACGGCCATGCTGAAGGTCATCGCGCAGGAAGCACGGCGAAGGGGCTACAACGTGGTGCTCGGCGATGCGCGCAGTAGTGCGGAGGAAGCGCAAGCACTGACCCAGATCCTGGAGGTTCGCCACTGCGAGGCGATCCTCCTGGTTGGTGACGTGGCTGACGAACCACGGCTGCTCGCCGATCTGACGGGTACCCACATGACACTGGTGGGGCTGTGCCAGGGGACGCGTGCGCCGGGTCTGTTGACGGTCAACGCTGACGGTGCACGTGGCGCCCGGCTGGCCCTCGATCATCTGTACGCGCTCGGACACAGACGCATCGCGCTCATCGATGCCGGATGGATTGGCGACGCCGAGCCGCGCCGCGCGGCGTATCGGCAGTTCGTACGCGAGCACGACCTGTACAGTCCTGCAGCGTATCAGCAGGTCGTCCCCAACGATCCTGGAGGTGGTCAGACCGCGTGTAATCGGTTGTTGCGGCTGCGTGTGCCACCGACGGCAATTTTCGCCACCACCGACGTGCTCGCGCTCGGCGCGCTCAATGCGGCGCACGCCAGTGGACGGCGGGTACCGGAGGATCTTTCCCTGGTCGGGTTCGACGACATTCCACTTGCCGCGTACGCCGTGCCGCCACTGACGACTGTCCGTCAGCCGGTCGAGGCGATGGCGCGGCTTGCGATCGACCTGGTCCTTCGCCGCGACGGTGAACCTGCAAGCGAACGGGAGACCTACTCGCTCGAGCCGGAGTTGATTGTTCGCAAGTCGACGACGTCGACCGGACCAGAAAGGAGGTAGCGCAGAGCACCAGGTCGTGAGTTTTAGAAAGCTCGCCGGCCGAAGCTCGCAGCCAACGGCGCGGTTAGCTCGGGTACACGGAAAGGAGTCGAACGAGGTATGTCGGATACGAGCTCTGTAACGGGTATGGCATTCGATGCGGGCATGCGCCGGCGCACACTTCTGGGTGCTGGAGCTGCAACTGCCGCGCTTGCGTTGGCCGCAGGGCGGCTCGGGTACGCCAACGCGGCGCCGCTGGACGCTCCAACGACCAACTGGGCATCGGGGATCAAGCTCCGCTTCTTCGCGGGCGGGAATGCCGGTGACGCGTTCGCATCCATCGTGTTCAACGGAGCCCAACAGGCGCAGTCGGACCTGGGTGTGACCGTTGACTATGTCTTCTCGGGCTGGGATGTGAACATGATGACGGATCAGTTGCGCCAGGCGATCGCCGCGCAACCGGACGGCATCGCGATGATGGGCCATCCCGGCGACGACGCGCTCTTGCCGCTGGCCCAACAGGCGCACGACGCGGGCATTCTGATGGAGTACCAGAACGTGGATCTGCCAAAGGTCCGCGCCGCGTTCGGAGGTGGCTACATCGGGGCGGACTTGACTCCGCAAGGCAGGGCACTCGGTCAGACCGCGATCCAGAAATTCGGCCTCAAAGCTGGCGACAAAGCAATCGTCTTCGGCGCGTGGGGGCAGCCAGGGCGTTTTTTCCGCGAGGAAGGTACGGCTCAAGCCTTGGAGGAGGTCGGCGTGGCTGTGAACCGGATCGTGTCGCCGCCTGAGGCCGCCAGCGATCCGAACCTGCTGACGCCACTCGTGACCGCGGCATTTCTGAAAGATCCGGACACCAAGCTGATCTGCCAGGCGGGCGGCCAGACACTCTCTGCCACGCCGACCTACATGCAGGCCATCAACAAGGGGCCGGGCGAAATTGTCAATATCGGGTATGACCTGAGCCCGGCGATCATCGATGCGTTCGCGGCCGGCTGGGTCCAGTTGACGTCCGACCAGCAGCCGTTCCTCCAGGGGTATCTGCCCATACTGTCGCTCTCGTTGAGCAAGAAGTACGGCTTCACATCACTGAACTACGACACTGGAGCTGGTTTTGTCACGCCGGACAATTACCAGCCGGTCTCCGAACTGGCCAAGGCGGGCATACGCTGAAATCGAGACGTCCCGGCGCCGGAGCACCGCACAGTGCTCCGGCGCGGGCGCACTGGTAGGGATCATTCATGCACGAAACTCCGGATGGACGCACGCCGCTGCTGCAGCTGCGGAACGTATCCAAGTCGTTCGGGCCTGTATTCGCCGTGCGCAGCGTCGACCTGAGTGTGTATCCGAGCGAGATCGTCGCCCTGGTTGGCGATAACGGTGCAGGCAAATCCACGCTGATCAAGCTCATCTCAGGCGTGCACGCGCCCGACGGTGGTGAAGTCTACGTTCGAGGTCGCCCTGTTCAGCATTGGGACACCGCGACAGCTCGTCGCAGCGGCATCGAGACCGTCTATCAAGATAAAGCCCTGGCTGAGCAGCAAACGGTTATGCGCAACCTGTTCATGGGCCGCGAGGTGACGGGTCCGCTCGGGCTCATTCGGCTCGGGCGGCAGCGTGCCGAAGCGGAGGCGCTCATGCGGCGCATCGGTTTCACCTCTCAGCTCATCTCGCCGGACTCCGTCGTCGCAACACTGTCTGGTGGTGAACGCGAAGGCGTGGCTATCGCCCGCGCTATGTACTTCAAGGCCGAGCTGATCATTCTGGACGAACCGACGCAGGCTCTCTCGTTGACGCAAGCGCAGGTCGTGCTCAACTTCATGCGCCACGCGAAGAGCGAGGGCAGCGCCGTCATCTTCATCACCCACAACGTGTATCACGCGCACGAGGTCGCCGACCGCATCGCAATACTGGATCGCGGCCAGATCGTTGGCGAGTTTCGGCAGGATTCCATCTCGGCCGTCGAGCTCGTCGAGTTCATGCAGGCCGTAGCCCGCCAGGGGACTTCCGCCGCCGCGTCGCGAGTGTAGAAAGGACAGCAGTCATGGCTACCGTCGCCGAGCCTACCCAGCCTTCGCAACGGACCGGCGCCACGCCCGTTGGGCTTGCTCGCGGCGGGCTGATGCAGTGGGTCCGTCGACATCGCGAATTTGCCAGCGCGTTGGTGTTCCTGGTCGTGATGTTCGGCGCCTTCGCGCTCGCGAGCCCAGGCGTGTTTCTCAAGCCACAGATTTACGGCGCCATCTTTGTTTCAGTCCCGATCGCGATGGTGCTCGCCGTCTCACTTGTCTTCGTCATCGTCGCCGGTGAGATCGACCTTTCATTTCCGTCGGTCGTGGGCGTCGCGGCGATGGTGTTCACGATGGTCGTCACTGCCGGTGGCAACGCGTGGCTCGCGTTGATTGCCGCGCTCGCCTCGGGCGTGGTCTGCGGACTCATCAACGGCGTGCTGGTGGCGCACCTGGGACTGGCGTCACTGGTCGCAACGCTCGGCATGAACTTCCTCTGGCGCGGCTTCATCCAGATCGTGCGCCAGGGCAACGGAGCGCCGTTGACGTTCATGGCCAACAGCGACATCCACAACGTGCTGGTGGGCCGCATCGGCAACCTGCCAGTGCAACTGATCTGGGGGCTCGCGTTCGCTGCCGTCGCCATCGTTCTGTTCACGCGGCACCGTTTTGGAGCGCACGTTTGCAGCGTCGGCGACAATATCGAGGCGTCACGCGAGATGGGTATCAACGTGCGCCGGGTCAAGGTTCTCGCGTTTGCGTACGTGGGGCTGGCGTCTGGACTGGCCGGTGTGCTCTCGATCCTGGTCAACAACAATTTCTTTCCGACGGTCGGTGATGGCTACCTGCTGGGCGTGCTCGCGGCCGTATTCGTCGGCGGCACGCCAACCTGGGGCGGGGTGGGCACGGTGGCCGGCAGCGTGGTCGGCGCATTGACGGTTGGGTCCATCGAAGCAGGCATTGTGGCAGCCGGACTGACGGGATACTGGACGCAGTTTTTCGATGGCATCGTGATCGTTCTCTCGCTCGTCACGCACCGGCTTACTCGACCGCGGACGCGCGTGGGTCGAGCCTGATCAGAAATGTTCGCGACAGACGGCGACTCGATCACCTGGCGCGGCAACGGCGAGACGTTGCGAATCGAAGCCCGGGGTTCGAACAGCTTGCGCGTACGAGCCCGAATGATGGGCGAGATCGTGGACACCAACTACGCGCTGATGCCTCCCGCGGCTGCGGACGTCGGTATCGAGGTGGACGGGGACGAGGCCACCATCCGCAACAAACTACGAGGAGATGCGAGGCAATAGTTTGCTGGTCCGTTCGGAGTCCGGGGTCGACGTGCAGATGCGGTTCCAGGACCCGTGCGTGTTCTTCGACGCGACGAATCCCTCCGCCCGCGAGTACGTGTGGGAGAAATGCAAGCAGAACTACTTCGACGCTGGGGTCAGGATGTTCTGGCTGGATGAGGCGGAGCCGCAGTACGAGGTCTACGATTACTCACACTACTGCTACCACGCGGGGCCTGTGCTTCAGGTTGGCAACCTGTACCCGCAGCTCTACTCCCGTGGTTTCTACGAGGGCCAGATTGCGTCAGGGCAAACGGGCACCGTGACGGCTGCCGCGCCGCTGTGAAGCGTCCCCGTCTTTGTACGGGAAGGCACGCACCCGGACCTCCTCGAGGCATGTGATGCGCCCGCCGAAATCGCCGCTGCTTCGGCAAGTCACATTTGAACCCAAAATCTCAACCGTCGATTTATTGACAATTCGTACCAGACCGACTGTGATACGGAGGTGGCACGCCATCGGCGTGTCGGAAGGGGAACTCGATGTACCGATTCGTCCTGGGCGCCAGCCTCAGCCTGGCATCGCTCCTGGCTGTCGCCGTCGCGCCGGCATATGCCGCTGACCCGATTCCGCACCGCATCATCTTCGCCGTCGACGCCTGCGACTCGACTACGTTCAACGCAGCTGTGGGGCCCGGCGCGTGCGTTGGCCGCAGCGGCGTCCCGTTCAATGTGTTCGTGAAGCAGGTGGAGACTCTTCACCAGGCGCCGGCGTGGCGTTTTGCGCCAGGCATCGTGGTCGCCACCACGACCGACCCGATCCAGGTCCAGAACATCGGCGGCGAAGTCCATACGTTCACTGAGGTTGCGAAGTTCGGCGGTGGATTTGTGCCACTCCTCAATCAATTGGGCGGCTTTGGGCCGATGGTGCCCGAGTGCGGCGAACCGCCGAACCCGGACAACCACTTCCTCAGTCCAGGTGAGGCTTTCACGTTTACTGAGGCCAACCCTGGTACGCACCTGTATCAGTGCTGCATTCATCCCTGGATGCACGCGGCGTTGACGATCCGGCCATAGCCGCTCGCACACACACCCGCTGTTGCGCGCCGCGGAGGAACCGGCGGCCCCGTCCGCGGCGGCAGCGACAATAACTGTATAAATACGTCGGCTGCGAGCAGCAATGAACGCCAACCCCGCGTATCCGGCCGACCGCGAAGCTGACGTAGCCTTGCGCGATGGCTCGATCGCGCACGTGCGGCCAGTCCGACCGGACGACCAGGGCGACTTGCTCGCGCTGTTCCAGAGCCTGCCATCGGACGACCGCCGTCTGCGTTTCTTCACCCTGGCTACAGATCTCGAACGCGTTGCTCGTGACGAGGTGGATGTAGATTACGCGCATTCGCTCGGACTGCTGGCCACGGTCGGTCCCGAGGCTCGCGTCGTCGGGCACGCGCTCTACGCGCCGACCGGCGACGGTACAGCCGAGGTAGCCTTCGAAGTCGCGCCCGAGTATCGGGGGCAGGGTCTGGCGAGCATCCTCCTGGGCCAATTGGCTGAAGTCGCCGAGCGCAACGGCATCAGCACCTTCGAGGCGTTTGTGCTGCCGGAGAACCGGCGCATGCTCGGCGTCTTCCGCCGTTCCGGCTTTCCTGCGCGCATGACGTTCCAGGGTGACACCGTTGCCGTGCAGCTTCCCACGTCGCTGTCAGCGGATGGATTGGCCCGTTTCGAGCAGCGTGAAGAAGCCGCGGCGGCGAATGCGATTCGCCGCATCCTGTACCCCAAGTCCGTGGCGGTGGTCGGCGCCTCCCGCGACCCGCGTTCGGTTGGGGCGGCGGTAGTGCGCAACCTGCTGGCGAGCCAGTTTCCGGGAGTGATCTATCCGATCAACCCGTCCGCGAGCCAAATCATGGATCTGCCCTGCTACGCGAGCATCGACGCCCTGCCCGGCACAGCGGACCTGGCGGTAGTCGCCGTACCGGCGGAACGCGTCGTGGAGGTGGCTGAGCAGTGCGGTCGAAGCGGAGTCGGAAGTCTGGTCGTGCTCTCGGCGGGGTTCGCGGAGGTTGGCCCGTCAGGGCAAGAGCGTCAGCGCGACCTTTTGCGTGTGTGTCGCACCTATGGGATGCGGCTGGTTGGTCCGAACTGCATCGGCGTGATCAACGCGGACCCTGACGCGCCAATGAACGCGTCGTTTGGGCCACTCATGCCAGCCGCCGGGAGTATCGGACTGGCCACTCAGAGCGGTGCGCTGGGTCTGGCGGCGATCGACTTCGCGACAGCGCGTGGACTCGGCTTTTCGAGCGTCGTGTCGATGGGCAACAAGGCGGACATTTCGGGCAACGACCTGTTGGGCTACTGGCACTCCGATGCACGCACCGAGGTCATTCTGCTCTACCTCGAGTCGTTCGGGAACCCGCGCAGATTCGGCCGCCTGGCACGCGCCATTGGCGGTACCAAGCCGATCGTCGCGTTGAAGTCGGGGCGATCGAGCGTTGGCGCCCGAGCGACCGCATCGCATACGGGTGCGTTGCTGTCCGCCTCAGATATCACGGTGGACGCGTTGTTTGGTCAGGCGGGTGTGATTCGCATCGAGTCGCTCGACGAGATGCTCGACGTTGCGCAGCTCCTGTCGCAGCAGCCGCTGCCGTCGGGCCCTCGCCTGGCGATTGTGACGAATGTCGGTGGTCCGGCCGTTATGGCCGCGGATGCGTGCGAAACCAACGGGCTCCAGGTACCCGAGTTGACCCAGCAAACACGGACTCGCCTGGCCGAGCGGCTGCCGCCCGAGGCCAGCACCGCAAATCCGGTCGACATGCTGGCCGCGGCAACCGCCGAGCAGTATGCCAGCGCGGTCCGCATCGTCGCGGCGGACCCGGGCGTCGACGCAGTCATGACCATTTTCTTGCCTCCACTGGCGACTCGCGCTGAGGATGTTGCGCAAGCCGTAACGACCGCCACGCATGAGCTGCATGGCGACAAACCGGTCGTGGCAGTGTTCATGTCTGCTCACGGTTTGCCGGCGTGCGCTGCCGTGAATGGCAGGCGTGTGCCGATCTACGCGCTGCCTGAGCCTGCCGTGAAAGCGCTGGGCCACGCGGTGCGCTACGCCGAATGGCGCGCAACACCACCTGAGAGCGTACCGGACTTTGTGGACGTGCGGCGCAAGGAAGCGGCGCGCCTGATCGGCGACGCGATCGACCGTGGAAACACCTGGTTAGCACCTGACGAAGTGGTGCGCCTCCTGGATTACTACGGTATTCCGATCGTCGAACAGCATCTGGTTGGCACTCCGGAGGAGGCCGCGCATGCCGCGGAGACTATTGGCGCACCAGTGGCGCTCAAAGCGGTCGCGCCTGGGCTGCTCCACAAGTCTGACGTCGGCGCGGTGCGCCTCGGACTCATTGGCGGGCCAGCGGTCAAGCAGGCGGCGGTCGAAATGAGCAATCGGGTGCAGACGGCGACACAGCAATCACCCGCGAACTTCCTGGTACAGCGCATGGTCTCACCCGGAGTGGAGATCCTGGTTGGAGTCGTTACCGATCCGGTGTTTGGCCCGACGATCGCCTGTGGTGCCGGTGGCACGTTCGTAGAACTCTTGAAGGATGTCGCGGTGCGGCTGAGTCCACTGACACCGCATGATGCCTCCAGCATGGTGCGTGAGCTGCGCAGCTTTCCAATGTTGGATGGTTACCGCGGTGCGCCACGCATGGCAGTGCATGCGCTGGAGGACGTTCTGCTGCGCATCAGCGCCCTGGCCGATGAGCATCCGCAGATCGCTGAGCTGGACTGTAATCCCGTGATGGTCTCGGAATCCGGCGCCACCGTCGTCGACACGCGTGTCCGCGTGCAGGCGGTCGATCCGCCGCGGCCGATCGGCGCACGCCGCTGAAGCGATTGCGTCAGATCGGGTAGCGCAGGATAGCAGCGACAGGGCCGCCGTTCGGGATGTCCTCCTTGCGCACTGCCAGAACCGTGGCGCCCGTGGCCAGCGCGCGCATGGCAATCGCGTCGGCGACGCCGTAGTTGTCGGAGTCATCGCTTGCGTCGAGAGTGATGCGGCCGGTCGCCTCGTCCAGAAAGCCCGGTACCGCCGCGTCGATATCCACCACGAGTGAGTCGATGGCTCCATGCAAGACGGCCCAGGCCGCCTGCGACAGGTCGGTGATGGCGCGCTGGTCCTTGAGGCGCGCGTCGAAGAGGGCGCGAAAATCGGCGAGCTCCCGCGCGTACAGTTGATCCAGCAGCGGCCGCGCCGCCGCCACGACCTCCGCATCACTCATGTGGTCTGGATTGCCCGAGGCCACCTCGTCGGCGAGATTCGGCGCGGTGCTGATCGAACGGAAGATGGACGCCAGAGGCTCAGCCGCCGCCAGAAAGAGCGGGATCGGCTGGCCCGCGAGCACGGGCCGCAGCGCACTATCCACTTTTCGCGCGTACTGGATGAGACGCACGTTCTTGCCTTCGGATCCCTGAATGCGACCGAACGGCGAACGATCGTTGATGCTCGCTCGGCCGGCAGCGCTGGCCGCATCGCGGGGCATGTCCTCAACTCGCACTCGGACTGGCGGGCTGTCCGCGGCGAACTCGATCAGACGCACGCCGTTCTGCGACAGGGCCAGCACAAACCCGGCATGCGGAAACGTAATCGCGCGCAAGAGAGGCTTCAGGTGAAATCGGTCCGACACCTCGACCACTGAGGACAACCGATTCGCGAGGCGGAACGTGTGGATGTGGTCGGGTGTGGCCAGCACGGCCAGACTGTTGGCCTGAAATCGCCAGAACTCGTCGTCGTCGATCACGTCCTGGACGAGCTCAGACAGTGAGGCGAGTCGGCGTTTGTCGAAGCTGCCTTCCCTCAACTGAGTAGTGGCTGCATCGAACAGGTTGCGCAGCTCGATTCGCGACGCCTGGGTCTCCTGCGACAGTGGCGTGGTTGGCACGTACAGTGAGACGCAGGCGTCGGCGCGGACCTGTGCAAGCGACTTGAACTGATCGAGCGTAGGGATATCGAGGTACAGCATGACGGTCGTGGCTCCTCTGGCTCAGTGCCTGGCACGGCGCACCGGCCCACAGATAAAGACTACCCCGAAGGATGGTGCGCGCAGCGGCGAGTGACGCGACGCTATGGCTAATGCTTGATGGGAACAGATTGAAGGAGGACCGTCACATGGCACTTCTCACGACCACGCGCTCGACCGAGGCCACTTGCTTGCCTCTGGCTGAAGCGGACCGCCCTGTGGCACTGGTGGTCGATGATGACGAGTTGTGGTGGTCAGCTTCTATGCCATGCTGATGGAACTGGCGGATCTGCGACTTGCGGACGGCCTCGTTCAAAAACCGTTTGCCGCCTCCGAGCTGCTCGCCAAGGTCGAGCTGGCTGGGCGCCGTCTCGCGGCTCAGACACTCAACTGAAGCGTGAGCCCCGGCCGGGCGAGGCTGTCAGAGTGTATCGACCATGCCGTGTCGCATGGCGTACGCCACGACCTGCGCGCGGTTCTGCAGGTGCAGCTTGTCGAGGATGTTTCGCAGGTGGTACTTGACCGTGTTTTCCGACACCACGAGCCGCTCAGCGAGCTCACGGTTGGTGGTGATGCCCTGGACCAGGAGATCCAGCACCTCCCGTTCACGCTCGGTCAGTGACTGTGGCCCTTCAACGGCCGCCTGAGCCGGAGCGGGCGGACGAGCAAACTCGCCCAGCAGCTTGCGAGCTAAACCAGGCGTGAGCGCCGGTTCGCCGCTCGCAACGCCTTGAAGCAGGCGGAAAAACTCGTTGGAGTCCAGGTTCTTGAACAGATATCCCTGCGCCCCACTCTTGATGGCCTCGAACAGATCCGAGTCGTCCTCTGAGGCGGTCAACACGACTACTTTGACCGCGCTCTGCTGCGCACTGATCAGCCGCGTCGCCACGAGGCCGCCCATCTCCGGCATGTTCAGGTCCATGAGAACGACGTCGGGCTGGAGTCGTTTCGCCTCCCGCACTGCCTCGCGTCCGTCTTTTGCTTCGCCGACGACGTCGATCCCGCGCGCCTCGAGCAGACTGCGGAGTCCGTCGCGAAATAGCGGATGGTCATCGGCGATCAGTACGCGCATGAGTTCGGTTAGCTTCGTCGGCTCATCGTAGCGGCCGCGGCCCGCGCGAGTGGCGGTGCCGGCCAACAGGTACGCCTCGGATGGTGTATGGTGAGAGGGCTCTTCTGGCACTGGCGCCTACGCTCGGCATGGCTTGACGCAGACCCGCGGGATCGTTCACCCGCTGCCATCAGCGCACCGTAAGGGCTCGTTT
>JAFAPL010000893.1 GCA_019247135.1 Chloroflexota bacterium
CGCGCCCTGGAACGGTTCGACGGCGCTCGGGTGATTGTGGGACTCCATCTTGAGCACCACCGCGAGTCCAGCACCGATGTCGACGGCGCCCGCGTTTTCACCGGGGCCCTGCACAACACGCGGACCCGTGGTCGGCAGCAGCTTCAAGAGTCGACGCGAATGCTTGTAGCCGCAATGCTCGCTCCACATAGCGCCGAGAATGCCCAGCTCGACCTCGTTCGGCTCACGCCCCAACCGTTGCACGATGTGGGCGTACTCCTGTGGCAACAGCCCGGACGCGCGAAGCTCCTTTTCGCGCGTTCGCGACGGGCTGCTCAGGGTCATGCGGGGACTGGCGTCCGTGCCTCTAGCGCGAGTGCCATCGACTCGAACACGAACCGGCCGTCGGCGCTCCCAAGCAGAGCGTCGCTCGCGCGCTCGGGATGTGGCATCAGCGCGAAGACGTTGCCGCGGTGATTGGCAATCGCCGCGATGTTGCCCTGCGACCCGTTCGGATTGGCTTCAGGGGTGACGTTGCCGTCTTCGTCGCAATAGCGCATCACGACGTCTGGCGACGCGTCGGCGCTCACGTAATTGCCCTCACCATGCGCGATGGGCAACTGGAGCACCTGGCCAACCTGGCAGGCTTGCGTGAACGGCGTCTGCGTGGACTCGACGCGGCAGTAGACCCACTCGGAGCGGAACTGGAGCGAGGCGTTCCTCAGCATCGCACCTGGCAGCAGCCCAGCCTCCAGCAGAATCTGAAAACCGTTGCAGATGCCCATCACCAGCCCGCCGTGCTGGGCGAACTCTTCAATGCCGCGCATGATGGGTGCGAAGCGGGCGATCGCGCCGGCTCGGAGGTGGTCGCCGTGCGCGAAGCCGCCCGGAATGACGACCGCGGAGTACGTTTCACCTGGAAACTGGTCGGCGTGCCAGAGCACGTCGGCAGCGCACCCGCACACGTCGCGAATGGCGCGCACAGTCTCGCGTTCGCAGTTCGTCCCCGGAAACTGGACGACGGCGACTCGAGGCGCCACGCGCACAGTATGCCCGGCGACCCTGGACGTGCGCCACGGGTCATGCCGGCCGTCTGGGCGGCCGCCGAGTATCGCTACGCCGGTCGGCTGACGGCGAGCGAGAACCAACGCGCCCCGCCGGTCGCCAGACGGGCGAGGATGCCCAACCGGTACTGGGCATGCGCCTCTGGCGAACTCAACTGAACCGACCAGAGCTGAGGTAAGCGGACAGTACCGCGCAACCGTGCTCCGAGTTCGTGTGGCTGGCGGTCGGCGGTCTGCTCGGCGCGCATCACCAGGTACGAACGAGCCAGCCGCGCGCCAGGACGTTCAGCATTACGTCGGCGCGGCATCTCTTGGCAGCGCAAGTGTATACCACCTGCACGTCGGGGTCACGGCAACGCGAATCGCGGCAGGCAACTGAAATTCAACCGGAACTGCCCATTCGAGGGAACGCGCGCCTCTTGATACTCACAAGGCAGCCCCACTGTTCGGTTCTGATTCGGAGGAGCAATGGGGCTTCAAGTTGGAGGCGACTCTGTGAACCCGTGGCGTTTGCTGACCATTCCTGCCCTCTGCCTGCTGATCGCAACAAGCAGCGTTCCTAGTTCGGCGGCAGGCGCGCCCACCCCGCCCTTTACGCAGTGCCCGGCGGTCGGTCAGGCGAAGTCGTGCGACCTGTTGATCGTCGTTACTGATACGGGTCTGAGTTTCTACAGCGATCCAAATCAGCCAGAGCTCGACGGTGTTGGCGGGGATGATTCGCTTGTCGGTGTTCTGAACAACGCGAGCAAGCCGCTCCAGGGCATCACGATACAAGCTGGGCTACCCGTCTTCGCGTTCGACGGCGACGGTCTGTGCACCTACGCACATTGCACCTATGGACCGACGGGCTATGAGGGACCAGGCACGAGCTTCTCGACCATCAGCGCCGACAAGACGTCTGGAACCGTCAACTTCTCGACTGCTCTGCCGCCCGGCGGCACGGCCTATTTCTCACTCCAGGGCAACCTGATCTACACCGCTGCGCCCGCGCCTCCGGCCGATGTCCAGGTGCTCAAGCAGCCACTTCGCCTCGAGGACACGCGCAGCGATCTTGGGCCGATCCGAAATGGGAGCAGCCGTTGCTATACCGCCGCCGGAGTGGACGGCGTGCCGACAGACGCGAGCGCCGTGCTGGTCAACGTCACCGCTGTTAGCCAGACGACCGATGGCTGGTTAACGGCCTATCCGGCCGGCCAGTCGATCCCACCCACGTCGACCGTGAACTTCGGCACGAGCGAATACTCGATGGCGAACGGGGCTGTGGTGCGCGTCGGCACGAACGGACAGATCTGTGTCGCGGTCGGAACCGCCGGGAGTATCCC
This sequence comes from Chloroflexota bacterium, assembly GCA_019247135.1. Next base: position 2,366 of record JAFAPL010000893.1, read on the forward strand.
GGGCAGCTCCAACGTGGTGCTCGACATCACCGGCTACCTGACGAGCGCGGCGACTTCGGATATGCCGATGCTGCAGTCCCCAGCCCGACTCGTCGACACGCGCTCGAACGGCGGCGCCATTTCAGCGGGCCATTCGCAATGCTTTCCCGTGGCTGGCGTTCAGGGCATTCCATCGAACGCCCAGGCCATCATCATGAACGTGACGGCAACGGGCTATCCGGTAAACGGCTGGCTGACGGCGTATCCAGGCGGTAACCAGCCCGTGCCTGCCACCTCCACCGTGAACTTCGACACCCACCAATATGCCGACGCGAACAATGCCATCATGCGCATCGGCAGCGACGGGACGGTGTGTGTGAACGTCGGATCCATCAACGGTGTGCCGGGCAGCTCACAGGTCATCCTGGACGCGATCGGGTACGTCGCCGCGAACGCGCCCACCGGCATGACGATGCTCACCTCACCAGTTCGCGTCGCCGATACGCGAAATGGAGTGGGCGCTGCTGCCCAGGGATCGACAACGTGCTTCGCGGTGGCTGGCACAAATGGAATTCCATCCAATGCCGTTGGAGCGGTGATCAACCTGACTGGCGTTGGCTACGCCAAACCAGGGTGGCTGACGGCTTTCCCGAGCGGTCAGAGTCTGCCCGCGACGTCGACCCTCAATTTCGATATCTCGGAATATGCCGTCGCAAACGGTGCCATCATGGCACTCGGTCCAGACGGCAAACTGTGCGTGAACGTCGGCACCGTCAACAACATGCCAACCACGTCGCAGATCGTGCTGGACGTCGTCGGCTACCTCGTGCATTGATCGCTATCGGCGATCGATAACCGCTATTCCGTCGCGGCGGGAAGCCCGATGTGGGTGCGAATCTTCGCTTCGATGTCGTCGAGCTCGAACGGCTTGCGCACAAAATCGTCGCAGCCCGCGGCCATCGCGGCTTCGCGATCATCGGACCTGGCAAGCGCCGAGACCGCGAGGATCGGGATCCCCGCCGTGGACGGATCAGCCTTGAGCCTCCGCGCCACTTCGAACCCGTCGAGGCCTGGCATCATCAGGTCGAGCAGGATCATCGTCGGCGGCTGTCGCGCCACCACCTCCAGCAGTGACAAGCCGTCCGCCACGACCTCGACGCGTGCTCCAATGAGCGACTCGACGACCGTCTGCAGGATCACCTGGTTGTCGGGCTCGTCCTCTGCGATAAGAACGAGCGCCGCGGCGATCACGCGCTGGACCCCGCGCGCTCCTGATGCTGTTCGAGTAGCTGGCGCAGCTCACGACGCAGGTCTTCGAGTCGTAACGCTGCTTTGAGCACCACGCGCTGAGCGCCCTCGGCGAGGCGCTGCCGGTCTTCGTCGGTCAGGTCTTTCGCCGTGACAACGATGATAGGTAAGTCTCGCGTTGCGGGCTGCGAACGCACGCACCGCATGACTTCGAAGCCATCCACGCCGGGCAACGTCAGATCGAGCAGCATGGCAGAAGGCCGCTCGCGTGCGACAGTGGCCAGCGCGGCCTCGCCGTCAGGGGCGGTCATCACGCGCCAGCCGTCGGCGGTCAACAAACTTGTGAACACGTCCAGCACGGACGGATCGTCGTCCACGACCAGGATGCTCCCGGGTGACGTCTGGCTGCCGTTGCTCAACCGCCGCAGCACTCCCCGCAGCCGCTCGTTGTCGATCGGTTTGACGAGATAGTCCGTCGCGCCGAGCACCAGCCCGAAATCGCGATTGTCAAGAATCGAAACCACGATGACCGGAATCTCGGAAGTCGTTGGCTCACGCTTGAGCGCGTTCAGGACGCTCCAGCCATCCAGCTTGGGCAGGCTGATGTCCAGCGTAATCGCGAAAGGCGAGAGGCTCCGCGCCGCCTGGATGGCGATCTGTCCGTCGGTCACAACCTCGACGCGATAGCCGTCGGCTTCGAGGTACGTGCGCAGAACGGTAGCGATGTGCGGATCGTCCTCCACGACGAGCACAAGAGGCCATCCGGATGCCGGGCCGGGTCCGTCGACCGCGACCGTGGCCAGAGGTGCTTGCGCCGCGGGCGCGTCGACGACAGCCATGCTCGTTGCGGCCGCGGGTAGACGTACCAGAAACGTGCTGCCGTGTCCCAATCCCGCCGATGTTGCCTGCGCCTCGCCGCCGTGTAGCTCGGCCAGGCGGCGCACGATTGACAGCCCCAGCCCGGCACCTCCGAAGCGCCGGGTGGCCGTCGACTCGGCCTGATAGAAGCGGTCCCAGATGCGCGTGGCTTGACCGGGCGCCAGGCCGACACCCGTGTCGCGCACGCGAAAGAGGATTTCAGTGCCACCTGGCGTGCGTTTGCTCGGTTCGGCGGTCGCGTCGGCCGTTACCCGTCCACCCTGCGGTGTGAACTTGATCGCGTTGATGAGCAGATTGGTCAGGATCTGCTGCAAGCGGTCGTCGTCGGCGAGAACAGGCGCGACCTCAGTCTCGGGCGTCTCGACTTCGATCTGGACACCCTTGGTGACGGCGATGACACGCGTGCTCGCGACGGCACGGACCAGTGCTGCATGGGAATCGAGCGCGGCCACGTGCAGGTCGAGCGTGCCTGCCTGCAGTTTCGACACGTCGAGCAGGTCGTTGATCAGCGAAAGCAGCCGACGGGCAGCATCTCTGATGCCCACGGTCTGTCGCTCCTGGCGCTCGTTGAGCGGTCCCGAGATGTTCCGCAACAGAATGTCGGCGTAACCGCTGATCGCTGTCAGGGGAGTACGTAGCTCGTGAGAGACAACCGCCATGAACTCGTCCTTCAGCCGATCCGCCTCGCGGAGCGCCTCGAGCTCGCTGGTCGTCTCACGCAAGCGCTGCATCTGCAGGCTGGCCGCCGCCTCGCCCGCGAAGAACTGGACCATCGAGAGATCGTCTTCGACGAACATAGGCCCTTTGTCGGCGAACGCGGCCAGCACACCCGCGGGCCTCTGGTTGATCGCGATGGGTACCAGCATCGCAGTCCGCGGCAGTTGATCCCTGCCGAACACCGCAATGATCGACTCGGGTAGATCCTGAGGCTGCAACGAGCGAATGACCGCTGGTCGCATCGAGCGCAAAGCCTGGCCGATGATGCCGCCGTCCGCGCTGACACGGGCAGATGGCGCGCTCCAGAGATACAGGTCGTTGGCGTGTGGGTCGGCGAGGATCAGCAGCGTGCGCCGAGCCCCCGTGGTGCGATCTGTTGCGCTGATCAGGCGCTCGAACGCCAGGGCCTCGCTGTCGAGCGTGGTGTCGGTATGCGTGGCGAGGGCGCGCGTGGGTCGCAGGTATTCGAGCAGCTCAGGCAAGCGCCACGCCTGGCTCAACCAGGCCGGAGGAAAGAACCCGGCCCAGAAACACAGGCCGGAGATCAGCGTGATGAGCCGCGCTATCGGCGTGAGCGCCTCGGAAGTGGGCAACGCGGCGCTGACGGTGGCAATGACGAAGGTCGCGGCGAGCAGCGCGCATCCCCATGCGATCGCGGCCATGCGGCGGCGCATCAGACCCACACCGGTCCGCGCACGCCGAACGAATGCCGCCGCCGAGTAGATGGTCCCAACGCACAGGTAGACCAGGAGCAACAGCACCAGCCAGCTCGGCGGTGTCGGCCCCGCGGCAATGAAGGACGCGCCCAGGGCAACCAGCGCCACGAGCGTCAACCACACCTGCCACCCCGGCACCTCGGCGATGTCGTCGACCAGCCGCAGCAAGGCATACGGCAAGATGAGGATCACAATGACTGTCAAATCGGTGAGCACTGGCGAGCTGATGCAGCTGCCGCCGGGCAAACAGCTCAGCAGCTGGGCCTCTTGAACGGCCACCGCGACCGCCAGTGATCCGAACAGCAGGGCCACGTCGAGACGGGCACGCTCGTGCGAGCGGATCGCCGCACGCACCGCGGCTACGCCCAACAAGAGGTACGCCACATCGGTGACGAACTGAATTACCCGTAAAGAGTCCAAGCCTGAGGCGCCTGCCCACGGCGTATGTCGCACGTCTCGGGCCGCACTCGGTTCAGGGCTGTGCGCGTCCGGAGAGTGAGGCCAGAACGGGTCTAGAACGGCGGCCAGGGGACGTTGCGGTACGGATCGAGCTGAGGAAAGCACGGGTTCGCCAGCAGGCGATCCCAGCGCATGAACACCGCCGCTAGCTCGTCTTCCGACATCAGCGGCCGCAGTCGCGCACGCATCTTCGAGACCCGCGCAGGCGTGTAGCGAAACTCGCCCAACTGTCCCAGCAGGTCCGACGGAATCGGCTCACCACAAAAATCCCAGATGACCGTACGCAGTTTCGGCACGTGGTGAAACGTCAGTCCGTGATCGATGCCCCAGACATGTCCGCGAACGTCGAGCAGGCAGTGACCGCCTTTGCGGTCCGCGTTGTTCGTCAGCAGATCGAACACCGCGATGCGCTTGAGCTCGCACTCGTGTGATTGACGCAGCCGATCGAATTGCGCGGAGGCGTCCGTTCGGGGCTGTACATAGAGCTGCAGGCTGCCGATCCCATGCGGTCCATCCTCACGGATCACGGTCGGCGGAACGACATCCCAGCCAAGCTCGTCCGAAAACGCGTACGCGGCCACCTCACGCTTGTAGAGCGTGCCGCTGGGAAAATCGCGCAACGGCACCTCACCCCGACGCGGCTTGTAGACGCCGTAACAGCAGTCGCCGTTCTGGTCTTTCAACAACGCGGCGAAGGTGTAGTTCGAACCCCACGGGATGAGCTCGATGCCTTCGATCGTGCCACGCTCGAGCAGCGGGAACGGGTCCTCTGGGAAGGGGGCCGGCTCCGACATCAGCAGCGTGGGCGCCATCGACCGATTGTAGGCCGAGCCGCGCCCAGTTCCTCGCGGAGCGGCGGCACTGGAGCCGTAAGATTTGCGACAGTGACGTCGTTTGTCGCGGCAGACCACGCCTGGTCAGCGGGGTGGCTCAATTTACGGCGCGGGCTGGCGATCACCCGCCAGCAACCCGAGCTGTATCTGCAGCTCGCGTTCCTGTATTCCGTCCCGCCGCTCGTCGCCGCCGGGCTCGTGCTGTACGCGCCGAAAGACGTCGGTTGGTATCAGCCGCTCGTCTATCTGTTGCCCGCGATCACGATGGTGGTCGCGCCGGTCGTACTGATGCACGCAGTCGACGCCGGACGCCTCGGCCAGCGGATCAGCGTGGTCGAAGCGACGCGCCGCGGAGTGCCGTGGGTCCCCCGATACATCTGGACGAACGTCCACACGACGGTGCTGTTCTGGGTGCCTGTCGGGACGCTAGTGCTGCTGTGGGAGCACACTCCCCTCGGGCCGTGGCTGCCCACCGCGGTATGGGTCGTGGTGATTGGACTCGTCGCGCTGCACCAGCACGTGCGCACCGTTCTTGCCCCGTACCTCGCCGTGCACGCCGACCTGGACGGGCGACGGGCGACTCTGACCTCATGGCAGCTCGGCGGCCGACATTTCTGGCACCTGTTGAGCACCTTCGTGCTGGGTTCACTGCCTGTCGCGCTGCCCATCGCCGTCTTTTATCTCCTGGCCGAGCACTTCGGTCCGAACGCCCTCAGCGCAGCGCTGGTCGCCGCTAGCTGGCAGCTCGGATGGGTCGCCGTCCAGTCGACCCGACCGGTGCTGATTCCCGCGTTGCACACCGCTTACGAGGACATCTGGCGCGTCGATTGACAGCGCTGGTGGCGGGACCTGTACCGTTTC
>JAFAPL010000976.1 GCA_019247135.1 Chloroflexota bacterium
TCCGTTCACGGGTGTGCTCATCCATGCCACCGTGGGCTCGGACGTGGCCTCGCCCGCGAAGATCCAGGCAAGACTCGGGTCATCGAAGGCCATGCCTTGATCGACCTCACCACATGCTTGCAGCAGGCGTGCGGCGCCCGCGTGCGCAGCCAGCCTCACGTGCCCGAACCGGCGGCGCAACGCTCGCACGGCGGGCACCGCCAGCAACGTGTCGCCGAGCGCGCCCGGCCGCAGGACAAGCAATGGGTCAGTTGCGCGAAAACGGCCCGATGCTCGGCGGGGGCGGCCGGTTTTCACGCCTCAGCAACTTGAGCTCCTGTTCCAATCGCGCACCGACGTCGTCGATCTCGAGCAATTGCTGGCGCTCGCGCGGATGCACGTGCAGCCTCGCGGCCACGTAATACGACAACGCGCGCGCGTCATCTGGCACCTCGGGGAAGGAGGACGGCAGTTGACGTTTCGTCGTCGACGAGGCAGCCGCACGGTACCTGGTGAATTCTTCGGTCACGGCGTGCACGACCTCTGGGCCGACGCTCCCGGCCTCGTCAGACAGGAACCGGATGTCGCCGACCAGATAGCCCTCCGCGGTTACGCGCGCGGGCCCGAGCAGTTGGAAGCGCTGCTCGCCTGTGGTCAGGATGTGCATGCGGCCATCTGGAACGCGCTCGACGCGCAGCATGCGCGCTGTGCACCCGACCCGCTCCGGGACGGCGGGCGCGCCCACTTCCTGGCCGCTCCGAATCAGCAGCACGCCGAACAGCTGATCGGTCACCTGACACGAACCGATCATCACCTTGTAACGCTCTTCGAAGATTCGCAGTGGTAGGGACACGCCGGGGAAAAGCACCACCTGCTCGAGTGGAAACAGGGGCAGCTCGCGATTCAGCTCGGTCACATCCGCTCGCGATTCAGAAACTCCAGCGCGCACCCCACGAGCATGCGCACCCCGATCTCGAGCGCATCCTCGTCGAAATCGAACGTGGGGCTGTGGTGTGGGCTATCGAACCCCTTGGCTGGGTTCGACCCGCCGACGAAGAAATAGCATCCCGGTACGGCGTTCAGAAACAGCGACATGTCATCCGCGCCCGTCGTGCGCGTTTCGCTCTGGACGTTCTCGACTCCCACCACCTGCTGCGCGACTGACCGGGCGAGGTCCGACATGCCCACGTCGTTGATACAAGCCGGACAGCAGTCCGTCATGCGCACGCTGGATTGAACGCGGAACGTCGCTGCAATCTGCTGGGTGACTTCCGCGAGGCGAGCAACCAGCCGATCGCGCACCGCGGGGTCGAATGCTCGCAACGTCCCTTGCAAATGGACCTCATCGGGAATGATGTTCGGCGCCGTGCCACCGTGAATACTGCCGATCGTCAACACGGCGGGTTCCAGCGGCGGCGTCTCACGCGAGACGAGCGTCTGCAATCCAACGATCAGCTCCGCGCTCGCCAACACCGGATCGGCTACCTGATGCGGCATCGCACCGTGACCGCCGGTGCCGCGCAGCGTGATGTCGAACGCATCCGCGGAGGCATAAATCGGTCCCGGCCGCACGTCTACGCGGCCGACCCGAACATCGTTCCACAGGTGCAGGCCGAAGCAGGCGTCGGGCCGCGGATTGAGCGCATCCGCATCGAGCATCCCCTTTGCGCCGCCGACCCGCTCTTCGGCGGGTTGGAAGGCGAAGGTCACCGTACCCGCCAGCGTCGAGCGCTGTTGTGCCAGTGCGTCCGCGGCCGCCAGCAGGATCGCCACGTGCCCGTCGTGGCCACACGCGTGATGCACGCCATCGTTGGTCGAACGATAGGACTGGCCGCGATCGGCCTCGAGCAGTGGCAGCGCGTCCATGTCGGCACGGAGCAGCACCGTGCGTCCGGGGGTACCGCCGCGCAACACGCCTACGACGCCAGTCGTGCCAACTCCCGTGCGAACGTCGTCCAGGCCAAGCCCGCGCAGTCTCTCCGCGACGATGCCCGCGGTGCGGTGCTCCTCGTGCGCGATCTCAGGGTGGCGGTGCAGGTCGCGCCGCGTTTCGATCAGACGTTCGCGATCCGTATCAATGAGCACGTCAGATGATGCTACGGCTCTGCGAGCCGTCGACGGGAATGCATGCGCCCGTGACCAGGCTGGCGCGGTCTGAGCACAGGAAGGTCACCACGTCGGCGACCTCCTCCGGGCGGCCGAATCGACCGAGCGGCATGTCCTGCTGAACGAAGCGGGCCATGGCGTCTGGATCTGCTTGCTGCCGCCGCCACCAGTTGCCACCCTCGAACATGATCGAACCTGGCGCGACGCTGATCACGCGTATATTGTCGGGCGCCAGCTCCCTGGCCATGGCTTTGGCGAGGCTGATTTCCGCCGACTTCGCGACCTGGTAACCCGATCGGCCGCCACTCTCCCGACCATAGATGGAAGCGATCATGACGATCACGCCCCGCTTCTGATCGCGCATGGCCGGCACAACCATCCGACTGAGTCGTAACGCGGGCAGCAGCTGCAGGTTGACCGCCTCTTGCCATTCCTCGTCATCAGCCATGACGCCGCCGGCCGCGCCACCGCCGACATTGTTCACGACGATGTCCACCCCACCAAAGCGTGCCGTGGCACGCTCGTACAGCTCAGTGCAGCCTTCAGCGGTTGAAACATCGGCGGCCACCGCCTC
>JAFAPL010000979.1 GCA_019247135.1 Chloroflexota bacterium
GCCTGCTGCTCTTGCAGCGCGTCGAGGAAGAGGTACGCACCGAGGCGGGCCGACGTGCACGCGTCATCGAGATGGAGGCGCGCCAGCAGGCGGAGACCCAGGCGCGCAAGATCCTGTCGGTCGCCATCCAGCGCTACTCGAGCGACACCGTGGGCGAAATCACCACCACGGTCGTGCCTATCCCAAACGAGGAGATGAAGGGTCGCATCATTGGCCGCGAGGGGCGCAACATCCGGGCGCTCGAGGCGGTCACCGGGGTTGACCTGATCATCGACGACACGCCGGACGCGGTCACGCTCTCGTGTTTCGACCCGGTGCGGCGTGAGATCGCTCGATTGGCTCTCACCAAGCTGGTACAGGACGGTCGGATTCACCCGGCACGCATCGAGGAGATCGTCGCCAAGTCGAAGCAGGAGATCGAGCAGGAGATCCGCGAGGAGGGCGAAGCCGCCTCCTACGAAGCAGGCGTGCCCGGCCTCCACCCCGAGATCATCAAGGTGGTTGGTCGACTGAAATTTCGAACGTCCTACGGCCAGAACCAACTGCAGCACGCCGTCGAGGCCGCGCACATCGGCGCCATGCTCGCCGCCGAAGTCGGCGCAGACGTCAACATGGTTCGCCGTGCCTCATTCCTGCATGACATCGGCAAGGTGCTGACCCATGAAGTCGAAGGCCCGCACCACATCATCGGCGCCGACTTTATTCGGCGCTTCGGTGAGCCCAAGCCGGTTGTCCAGGCGGTCATGGGCCACCACGATCACGATCCTGAGCACCAGTCCATCGAGGACGTCATCGTCCAGGCCGCCGACGCCGCTTCGGGCGCACGTCCGGGTGCTCGCCGTGAAAGTGTCGAAAACTACGTCCGCCGGCTGGAAGCGCTCGAGGAGGTGGCCAACTCGTTCGACGGCGTGGAGAAATCGTTCGCCATTCAAGCTGGACGTGAGGTCCGCATCATCGTCAGACCCGAGCAGGTGGACGACCTCCAGGCCATGCGACTTGCGCGCGACATCGTCAAGAAGATCGAAGAGACGCTCCAGTACCCGGGCCAGGTGAAGGTGACCGTGGTGCGCGAAACGCGTGCCGTCGACTACGCGCGTTGAGCACGCTCGACCTGCATCTGCATAGCACCGTGTCGGACGGTCGACTATCGCCGTCCGACCTGGTGCGTTTGGCCCACGACCACGGCGTGCGCAGCATGGCCTTGACGGATCATGACTCGACCGACGGCGTGGCGGAAGCGGCAAGCGCGGGCGACTCGCTCGGGATGCGCGTCCTGCCTGGCATAGAGCTGTCGACAGACTTGCCAGGCGCGTCAATCCACGTACTGGGTGTGTTCATCGATTATCAGCAAGCTGAGTTTCAGCACACCGTCGCGCAATTCAGAGCGGCCAGGCTCACGCGCGCCGAGCAGATGGTTCGTGCGCTCGATCGCCTCGGCGCACCCGTGTCGTTGCAGCGTGTGTTCGAGATCGCCGGCGACGGCAGCGTCGGTCGGCCGCACGTCGCCCAGGCACTGCTCGAAGCCGGGCACATTCAGTCCATCGAGGAAGCCTTCGAACGGTTCATCGGGCGCGACGGCCCTGCCTACTTCGAAGGCTTTCGCATGGAGCCGCGCGAGGCGGTCGAGCTGATTCACTCCGTGGGCGGGCTCGCCGCGTGGGCACATCCCAACGAGCTCGACGGCCGTGACTGGCGCGAATTCTTGCCGCACCTGATCGCGGCTGGCATCGACGGTGTCGAGGCGTACTACTCGAAGGACTACGGCCCAGACGTTCCGCGCCAACTCCTGGAGATGTGCGCCCGCTACGATCTCGTTCCGACGGTCGGCAGCGACTATCACGGGTTTGCCGGTATGGACAATCCGCCGGGCTGCGTCAGCGCGCCGGCCAACCTGCTCGAACGGTTGGAAGCGCGACTCAGCGCGTTGCGCCGCGGCGCCTGCGCGTAACGGCGACCGTCACACCCGCCAGCACCAGCAGCAAGACGAACACCATGCCGACCAGCGCGTAGAGTTTGTCGACGCTTGGCGCCTCAGGTGGCGTATGCAGACTGAGCCCGATCACCCCGAGGACCGCCGACAGCATGTACAGCACGAGGACGCTTTGACCGGTTGTCAGCCCCAGGTCATGTAGCTTCATGGCCAGGTGCTCACGGTCGCCGCCGATGGTCGGCCGTGCACCTCGTGTCATGCGCCGCAAGATGACCCACGCGGCATCAAGAATCGGCACGCCCAGCACCAGCACCGCCGTGCCAACCTTCGCGCCGCCGAGGATTCCGCTGCCCGCCAGGCCGTAGCCCAGCAACAGCGAACCAGCCGTGCCCATGAAGACGCTGGCCGGCGGACGATTGCGTCCGAGAAAACCCAGACACACGCCCGCGAGCGCAATCGGAAAGAGCGCCACGGAGTACTCGGTGAACAGGTAGGCGCGCGCGAAGAGCACCATTGCTCCTGCGAGCGCCAGCCCGCCTGCCAGTCCGTCCATGTTGTCGACCCAGTTGATCGCGTTCATCATGCCCACGAACCACATCAAGCTGACGGGCACGTCGATCCAGATCGGAAGATCGATCGGATCGCCGAACGGTTGCGCGATGGAGCTGACGCGCAGCCCGAGCGCGACCGGGATAGACGCGATGAGGAGCTGGCCGATCAGTTGAGGCCACGGGCCGAGCCGTTTTCGGTCGTCCAGCAGCGCCAGGGGCACGATGCAGACTGATCCCAGTACCAGTCCGAGGATGCGCAGGTCGTCAGCTGGGTTCCACTCCGGACCGACGTCCGGGTCAATCAGAAACGCACCACGCAGCGCGTAGCCAACTGCAAGTGCGAGCCAGAGTCCGCCGAGCATCGCGTAGCCGCCCGTGCGCGGCACGACCCGACCCTGGACCTCGCCCGGCCTGGGTATGTCCACGACGCCCATGCATTTGCCGAGCCGCTCAGCCAGTCTGGCCAACGCGAACGTGCTGACCGTCGCGACGCCGAAACCGATCGCCAGCCATGGCGTCGGGTTCATGCGTTCACTCCGTTCGCTTCGTTCACTTCGTTCACTGCAATGCCTCGGCTGCTTCGAGGCATCTCGCCGCGACTTTCTGCCGCGCGCCGTCTGCAACCAG
>JAFAPL010000815.1 GCA_019247135.1 Chloroflexota bacterium
GCTGCGTGTCGCGGGTTGGAGATGGGGGCTGGCGCGGAATCAGCACGAGATAAACAGGCTGCGTGTCGCGGGTTGGAGATGCGGGCTGGCGCGGAATCAGCACGAGATAAACAGGCTGGGTGTCGCGGCTTGGAGATGGGGACTGGCGCGGAATCAGCACGAGATAAACAGGCCGCGTGTCGCGGGTTGGAGATGGGGGCTGGCGCGGATCCGGACGAGATAAACAGACGTGGGGCAGTTGGCGGGCTGGCGCGGAATCGGGGCCTGAGGAATCAGGCGATGGTTAGCATGCTTGCGTGGATCGTCTGTTCATCAGCCTCGGCGCGGTCAGCGGGTTTCTGGCGGTCGCGGCGGGCGCGTTTGGCGCGCATGCTTTGCGCGACCGTCTGTCCGCCGACATGCTTCAGGTCTTCCAGACAGGCGCCACGTATCAGATGTACCACGCGCTCGCGCTGGTCGCGGTGGGCATCCTGCTGGCGCGCTACTCCATCGACGGGTCGCCCTGGCTGACCGCGTCGGGCTGGTTGTTCGTGGCCGGCAGCCTGCTGTTCTCGGGCAGTCTGTATGCGTTGTCGCTGTCGGGCACGACCTGGTTGGGCGCCATCACGCCGCTGGGCGGGCTCGCCTTCCTGGCCGGCTGGCTCGCGCTGGCGATAGCTATGTGGCGCTAGCCGGACAAGGCCAGGTCGAGATCACGCCAGAGGGACAAGGCGCGGTCGAGATGGCACTAGCCCGACAAGGCGCGGTCGAGATCGCGCAGCAGGTCATCGATCGCTTCGATGCCAACCGACAGCCGTAGCAGTCGCTCGCTCGGCGCGATGGCCAGGCCGGCCTGACTGGCGTGCGTCATGGTCAGCGGATGCGCGATCAGCGACTCGACGCCGCCGAAGCCCGCGGCCAGGCGAAACAGACACGTGCCTTCGGCCACTCGGCGGGCGGCGTCACGGTCGCCGGCCACCTCAAACGAGACCATGCCGCCGAAGCCACGCATCTGGCGCTGCGCGATGGCGTACTCGGGGTGGTCCGGCAGACCGGGGTAGAAGACCTTCTCCACGCGCGAGTGCGAGCCGAGGAACTGCGCAACGGCCAGCGCGTTGGCCTGGTGGCGGTCCATGCGGACCGCCAGCGTCTTGAGCCCGCGCAGCAATAGCCAGCAGTCGAACGGACTCGGTACGGCGCCCGCCACGTATTGCAGAAACGCGAGCCGCTCTCCGAGCCGCGGGTCATTGGTGAGCACCGCCCCGCCCATCAGGTCGTCGTGGCCGTTCAGGTACTTGGTCGTGCTCTCGACGACCAGGTCGACGCCGAACGCCAGCGGCACTTGGCAGTACGGCGAGAGCCAGCTGTTGTCCACGGCAATCAGGGCGCCGTGTCGATGACCGACGTCCGCGACTGCCCGCAGGTCGACGATGTTGTGGGTCGGGTTGGTCGGGGTCTCTACCCAGAGGAGGCGCGTGCTCGGCGTGATCGCGCGCTCGACTGCCTCGAGATCGGTGTAGTCGACGAAATCGACGCTGATGTCGAGGTCGGGCAGGATCAGCGTGTACAGGCGATGCGTGTTGCCGTAGACGTCATCAGGCAAGAGCACGTGGCTGCCTGCCTTGAGCAGTTGAGCGACGGCCGTAACCGCGGCCATGCCTGATCCGAACGCGGCCGCGTGCTGGGCGCCATGCAGTTTGGCGAGGACGCGCTCGAGCGCCGTCCGAGTGGGATTGCTCCGCCGCGAGTAGGTGAATTCGCGTGGCTCGTCGAGGTGGTCGCGCGCGTACGCCGCCGTGGGGTGGATGGGTGGCACGAGCGCATTGGTCGTATCCGTCGCGTCCACACCCGCGTGGATGGTCCACGTCTCGAGCGCATATTCCCACTCGCGGTCAGGCACGTGGTTACGGTACGACAGTACAACGATGCTGTTCCCACTCGGTTCGCGAGTGACTGTCGAACACAGAAAGCCATGGAAACGAACGGTCAGCATGCATGGGACCGTGGCCAGCTTTCAGGATGGGCTACTCGTGATCCAGCGACGATTCTCGCCGGGCGGGCGGTATGACACGCTTGGCGATCGCAAACTTGCGGGCGACCATGGAACCATCGAGGTCGTCGAAGGCGGTTGGGTGCTGCGGCGGACGTACCATCGGGCGGACGGGCGCCTCATCGGCGAGCTGTACAACGTGCAGACGCCGGCCGAGTTTTCGCCAGGACTGGTCCGCTACACCGACCTTGAAGTTGACGTGGCGCGCTACGGTGATGGGCGGGTCGCTGTTGTCGACGAGGAAGACCTCGAAGTCGTGGTCCGCGCAGGAGCGATCTCGCGCGAGCTGGCTGATACGGCACTGCGAATTGCGTACCGCCTGGCCGACACCCTGCGCGCCGGCGGCTACTGGCGCACCGCTTCGCTCAGTTCGACCCACCCCCCAGCCCCCTCCCTGTCTCTCAGGGAGGGGGAGTTTCCGACGCGTTCTCAAGGCGCAGGCGTCGACGACGTGGACTGACACTCTAGAGGGCGGTGGCGATCTCGGCTGCCAGGCGTGCGTTGGCACGGACCAGCTGCATGTTCGTGCGCAGGCTTGCACCACCCGTGTTGTCACGGAAGTACTCCAGGAGAAATGGAGTCACAGCTTTGCCGCGGATGCCGCGGTCGCGCGCGGTACGCAGGCCGTCCTGCAGCACGCGCGCGTGAAGCGCCGGATCGAGCTGGTCATCAGCCGCGACTGGATTCGCGATCACTGTCGCGCCAGCGTGCATCTGCGACTTGATTACGGTGGCGGCCGCCACCGGCGAGTCGACCGACCAGTCCAGGGTGAAGCCGCTGTCCGCCAGGTAGAAGCCAGGGAACTTACGCGTGCGGTAGCCGAGAACGGTGACGCTGAGCGTCTCGAGCCGCTCGAGGGTAGCGCCCACGTCCAGGATGGACTTGACGCCACTGCACACCACGCCGATGGGGATTCGGCTCAGGCTGGTCAAATCCGCCGACTCGTCCCAGCTTTCACGCGCGTCGCGGTGCACGCCGCCGAGACCGCCGGTGGCAAACACGCGTATGCCGGCGCGGCAGGCCAGGAACGCCGTACTTGCGACGGTCGTCGCGCCATCGCATCGAGCCGCCGCCGCGGGCGCGAGATCAC
>JAFAPL010000257.1 GCA_019247135.1 Chloroflexota bacterium
ACACACTCTCGGGCGAGGGACCGCCGGAGTTCGAGGAATTCGCGGTCGAGTTGGCGAATACCATCGTCGAGCTCGCAACTGACGGCTCGCGGAAGCGTTCGCACGTCGAATCGGTCCTCCGCTCCGGGGCTGGTCTGGGGAAATTGCGCGAAATGATCGCGGCGCAGGGCGGTGATACGTCAGCGTTCGAACAGCGAGATCGACTGCCCCGGGCACGCGAGCAGCGCGTTTTCTCGGCCAGGGCTGACGGCTTTATCGCGCGATTCAACGCCCTCACCGTGGCACGAGCCAGCATCGCGCTCGGCGCCGGCCGCGAGCGCAAGGGTGGTGACCCAATCGACCTGGGCGTAGGTGTGGTGCTGCGGGCCAAGGTAGGCGACCGCGTCCACCGCGGCGACCCCCTGGCCGTGCTGCACGGCAACGACGCGGCCCGCCTGAATCAGGCCGAACACATCCTGGCTACCGCCGTCGAGCTCACCTCCGAGTCCCTCCGGACGCCGGACCTGATCATCGAACGGCTTCCAGCGCCAGCTGTTGTTCGCTAGAGACGCCCAGCCAGTCTTCTATTTCGGATCCCGTGCGCCTGATGGGTCCCTGCTTGATCGTGCAGGGTGGCAGCGAACGCAAAAAGACCTGGCCGTAGAAGCGAGTCACCAGCCGACGGTCCAGGACCACCACCGCGCCGCGATCCGACCGCGAACGGATCAGCCGCCCGAAGCCCTGCTTCAGGCGCAGCACCGCCTGAGGCACGGCGTACTGATTGAATGGATCATCAAATTGCTCGGCGCGCGCGGCATACACCGGGTCGCTCGGGACCGCGAAGGGCAGGCGCGCGACGACAACACAGCTGAGCGCGTGTCCGACCACGTCGATGCCCTCCCAGAACGCGTTCGTGCCGAAGAGCGCGACCCGCGAGCCGCGACGGAACGCATCCAGCAGGCGCGTGCGGGAGCTTTCGTCGATGCCTTGCCCGAGCAACGTGACGTGTTGAGATGCCAACTGATCCCGCACGCCCTGGTAGGTCGTCCGTAGATGAGCCCGACTGGTGAACAGTACGAGCGTCCGCCCGCGCAACCGGGTGATCACGTCGACGATCGCCTGTTCGAGCTGCGCCTGATAGCCAGGCTGACTCGGATCGGGCAGGTCATTGGGTACGTACAGCAGCGCCGCGCGGGCATAGTCGAATGGCGATCCGAGATCCAGCGCGGCGGCATCCTCCAGGCCGAGCCTCCGCTTGACGTAGTCGAACGAGCCGCCGATCGCCAGGGTTGCCGACACGAGCGCCACCGTCTCGGGCGCGCCAAACAGTCGCTCGCGCAGCAGGCTGGCGACTTCCAGGGGCGCCGAACTCAACCACGCACTGCGGAAACGGCTGCCGCCACTGATCCAGTACACGGCGCGACCGTCAGGCGCGTGCACGGCCGTCTGCAGTCGGCGGCGCATGTCGCGCCAGTACTCGAGCTGATTGGTCAGCTCGTTTGCCAGTTCGCGCGCGGCTTCGGGCGCGTTCGGCACGGTCTCCAGCTCCGCGCACACCAGAGCCATCACCCGTTCGAGTGCCTGCAGGTGCTCCAGCGCGCTGCTCCAGATCTCCTCGAGCTCCTCCCAGGCTGAGCCAGCACGCACGGCGCTGGTCACGCGCAGTGTCGTCTCGTCGTTCGGGCCCGTGACGCCGATGCCGACCAGATCGCGGTCTTCCAGCAGCCGCGCCAGCCCTTCGAAGAACCGACGCACGTGCGACACCAGCTCCGAAACCGCGCGTTCGCCGCGCTCGAGCTCCACCGCGAGCGCGGCCGATACCTGGAGCCCGGAGCTCGAGGTGACTACGGCAAGCGCTTCGGGAATGGCGCCCGTCGCACCATGGCCGGGCCTCCACAGGCGTTCCAGACGGTTCAGTAGCTCGCGCTCGCCCAGCCGCCAGCCGAGCTGCTGGGTCGCCTCGTCCTCCAGGTGGTGGGCCTCGTCGATGATCAGCACGTGCGCTTCGGGCAGCACGCGGGCGCGCGTCGCGAGGTCGCTCAACAGCAGCGCGTGATTGGTGATCACGACGTGGCTCTCTTCGGCTGCCCGCCTCGCGCGCGCAAGGAAACAGACCCCGATGCGGTGGTACGGGCACAGCACGGGCGTGCACGTGTCAGCGACGGCGGCTACGCGCTGCCACGCGTCTTCCTCGGCTGGACTCAGATGCAGCTCGGCCCGATCGCCTGTATGCGTCTGCGGCAGCCAGAACAGCGTCTTGATCAGTAGCGATCGGTCAGCCGGCGCGAGATCACTCGCGTGCAGCAGCGTCTGCCAGCGCTGCAGGCACAGGTAGTTGGCTCGCCCCTTCAACACGGTCGCGCGCAGCTGCGCGTCGGACTCCGAGCCGAGCGCTCGCTGGACCAGCGGCACGTCCTGTCCAAACAACTGATCCTGTAGCGTCGTCGTCGCGGTGGCTACCACCACGCGTCGCTTCGACCGCACAGCGTGCAGCGCGGCCGGCAGCAGGTACGCGACGCTTTTCCCGGTGCCCGTGCCTGCCTCGACGATCAGCCGCGACCCGGTATTGAGCGCCTCGGTCACGAGCTGCGCCATGCGTGCCTGTTCCTGCCTTGGTTCATACCCCGGTAGCGCCTGCGCCAGGGGGGCCTGGACACTCAGGCGTTCGGCAACATCGGCTGGATCCAGCCATGGCGGGTGAGGATCGGGCTCCGTGGCTTGCCTGCGTCGTGGTGGAGCACCCCGCGCGATCCAGCCTCCGATTGGGGTCGCGCTCGCGAGCACGCCCGTCTCGAGACTTGAACGCGCGCGCTGGCGCTCGATCTCCTGAAACAACGTACGCAGCGGCCAGTCGAGGCCTGCCGCGAGCCGATTGACGTGCTGCAGGATCGACGTTTCCGCGCCATCGAGCAAGCAGACCAGCAGACTGAACAGATTCAGCGCGAGCTGAGCACGAGCCACGAGTTCGCTTCCGCCGTCTTTGAGCTGGGCGAGGCTGAAGAATTCGGCTGCCCGTTGGAGCGTGTCGCTCGGGCAGGACGGGACGATCAGGCCCGCCAGCTCGAGCACGTCCCACACGATTGGATGCTGCACGCCGATGCGCGACAGCAGGTCGACCGTCGCGCGCGGCGCGTCGGTGACGATCGGCGTTCCTTCGGCCAGCGCCTGCAGACGCGCGGCGTCGGTCTCGAGCGCCCCCTCGAACGTGCTCTGGATCGTGTCCCCGTCGAACGTCAGCGCCGCGAACGAGATGGCGCCGCGCCGCGGCAAGGTGCGTGGCACACCGAGCAGCAGACCCGCCAGACGGGCATCTGAGGAAGTGGTGCCGGGCTCGAGTGCGACCACGGGAGTGCCGTGGTCGCTACTCTAGCAGCTTTCCCAGCGCTTGTCGAATATTTGTTCTAGGCTGCGTGTATTCAGCGCGAGAAGCGGCCTTTGAGCTGCTTGAGGATCATTGCGCGTACGATCGGGTTCTCCAGCAGGCTCAGGGCGATGCCCGCGAGCTGCGCCACCTGGCCAGCGCCTTGCGTCTTGCGAGCGACGCGTTCTGGGACGGCCGGTGTCCGACGGGTCCGCGCCGCGAGCGCGCTGCCAATGATGACGCCCACCACTGCAGCCAGGATTGCGGCGGCCACGCCTGGCCGTTCTCGGATCTCCTCGATCAGGGTCACGACCAGCTCTTCGACCTGGTCGACGATCAGCTGAATCGTGCTGTCCTCGGTGTACGCGTCCTGCATCTTCTCAGTATCGCGCACCACGGACGCTCAGGTCGCCACGACTCGCAGCCTGACGTTGCCCAGCGCCAGGATGTCGCCGTCGGCTAGCGGCGCTTCTCGATCGACCCGGCGGTCATTGATCAATGTGCCGTTCGTGCTGCCGAGGTCGGCCACCGTCCACCGACGACCCTGGCGGCGGATGCGGGCGTGCTCAGCCGAGACCGTCGGGTCCGCCAGGACCAGGCCAGCACGTTCGGCGCGGCCGAGTGTCGCTCCGTCGGGTACGCCGATCACACCGCCCGCCGGCAGGGCCGACGACGCGGGGTCCTCGACCAGCAGCTGCAGCTCGGCCGTGCGCTGCGCAGCCACAGGCGCCGACGCAGGGGCCGAGGCATTCAGTCCGCGTGCCGCCAGACGGACCACCACAGCCAGAAACAGGTAGAGCAGCAGCACGAGCGCGAGCCGCAAAGCCAGGATCGCGACGTCGAGCGCGTCCATGCCTACTGGGCTGGCGCCACGCGCAAGTCGTGGTCACCCAGTCGCAAGACGCTCCCGGCCCGCAGCGGGCGCGGACTGGAAGGAAGAACTCGCTCGCCGTCCACGAACGTGCCGTTGGTGCTGTCCAGGTCGTAGGCGAGCCAGGCGGACTCGACCCAGCGAAGCTGAGCGTGGTAGCGCGAGACGCGTTGATTGGCAATTGCCGCATCGTTGTCGACTGCCCGCCCGAGCCGAACGATGCCTGCCTCGCGTTCCAGCGGCACGCGCAGGCCCAGGTTGTCTTCGAGCCAGAGCTCGGCCTCGGGTCCCTCCGTGCGGGCGTCGAGCGTCCCGGCGGCGGCGAGATCCGCGAGACGTAAGCGGCGCGTGCCGTCGACCGCCTGCTCGAGCGCGGCCTGACGCGCCGGTTCGAGATGCGCAAAGTGGGTTTCGACACGTACGCGGCCCACCGCCTGAGCAGCGTCTCGAACGAGTCCCACCTCAGGCTCGGCGACGGGTCGAAGACCGCGCTCGCGCGCATACTCGGTGAGATAGCGGCTCAGCTCGGCGGTGAGCCGCGCCGAGTAGTCACCGATGTGGTCGAAGTCGGCTGGCGCGAGGTGGACGTTGTACACGTTGGGTACCTCGATACCGGCCAGCCCGATCACCTGGGCATCTTCCATCGCCCGCGCCGCGGCTTTGGCGACCTGCACGGGTTGGAGCGTGGTCTTGAATACCCGCCGCAGGCTGCCTTCGACGGCGTGCTCGATGAGTCGCTCGAAGCGTGCCAGCATGCGGGTGTTGCATTCTAAGAGCTTCGGGGAGACACCTCGGCGCGGCCCCAGCGCTGCATCAGAATGCGCAGCACCTCGCGCAACTCGGCCTTCGCCGGGCCGCTGAGGTGTGGGTCGGCCAGCCGTTCGGCTACGCGTGCCAGCGTCTGATCCCAACCACCGAGCTGGACCAGGGCTTCCGGAACGTAGCCGGCCTGAACGAGCAGCACATCGGTGGCCTGCGGGTCGAGGTTGAGCGCGGCTGCAATCGCGAGCACCACCTGACGGCGCGGCAGCGGTGCGCGCTCGAGCTTGTTCGACTCGATGCGATGGATGTAGGCGGGATCGACGCCGGCGCGCCGGGCGAGCTGATTGAGGGAGATGCCCGCTTCGAGCCGAGCACTACGCACGGCCGCGCCAAAATCGGCCATTGACTGCCAGTCAATGTTAATGCGCCGCGAGGCATTTTTGGAGAGCGCTATTGACTGCAAGTCAATAGCATACAATACGGCAGTGCTCGAGACGGGCGTCGACATCGTCGAGATCCAGCGCGTCGCCGAGCTCGCCCAGCGCTACGGCGAGCGCTTCGGCCAACGCGTGTTCGGGCCCGAGGAATGGCAGACCTTTCGCGGTCGTCCACATTCACTCGCCGCACGCTTCGCCGCCAAAGAAGCCGTGATCAAGGCACTCGGCAGCCCCAATATGGCCTTGCACGAGATCCGCGTGGTGCGAGTGCCGGGGGCACGACCCGAAGTCGAGCTCGTCGGGCGGGCGCACCAGCGAGCAGAGGAGCTGGG
>JAFAPL010001149.1 GCA_019247135.1 Chloroflexota bacterium
GATCCGTTGGAGGCGTACCAGCGCTTCGCAACCGCGTTCGATTTGCCGCGGGTGGAGTCGATCAACGGCGACGCGCCGGTGGAGGCGCTAGCTCTGGAGGACTAGCGCCAGTTCTTTCACCGGCACAACCTGTGCGTCAGGTGGAACATAGCAGATTAGGTACCTGGTTCCCGTTCGACGACACGCGCGTACTCCGTGTACTGTCGAGCGTACCGTCCACTGGCGCACGTAGGCCCAGATGCGACCTTCACCGTTCTGAGTTCTTCATATCCAACGCCTGTCTTCTTGCGACTATGTTTCATAGCCCCGTCAGACTGGCCGCGTTGGTCGAGCGAACGGGTTCGCCTCGCGGATGTAGCGGCGCACCATTTCCACCGCTGGCTGCAGGATTATTTCGCCTCGCTGGACTCAGCTCTCCTCCCGATTGAGTGCTCGCGTTGCTCGCCCAATCACCTTGTCAACGATTCGCAGCGTGCTTGGAGGCCGCCCACGCGAGATCGTCAACCGCGAGAAACGGTGCGACCGCAACGGCCGCGGGCGTTACGCCGGCGAAGGTCATGACGTCTCGATGGGACTGGTCGACGTAGCCGGCCTCTATCGCCACCACCGCGGGGCTATGACCCGCCGCAAGACGGTGAGCCGCGTGGTCGAAACGGATCAACTGGGCAGCGCGCTTGGGAGTGAGACCCATTTGGGATCCGAACCGGGACCAGAGGCATTTGCGGCTCCAGCCGACCTCTTTCGCCAGCGCCTCGACCCGAATCCGCCCCTCGCTGGCAAGCATCCGCCGCCAGGCGAAGGCGACTTCCGGGTCGACCGACCGTCCGGCCTCGAGTCGTGGAGCCAGGGCAGCCTCGGCAACTGCGAAGCGGTCCTCCCACGACCCGGCAGCACGCAGTCGCTGATGGGTGATGCTTGTGTGCTGAGCCAGTGGCTACCAACCTCACGTGCGGCGACGAGACTTGCCTCGAGATGAACGCGAGCCGCCCTCGTGTTGGCCTCCGCGAATTCGACCTTGCCCATGACGCGGTGTGCGTTGGCCACCGCAACGAGCCATCCCGCCCTGGTCGCGGCGCCGAGGGCGGCTTCGGCGTGTGCACATGCGTCGCGCAGGTCGCCTTCCGCATATGCCACATCCGCGAGGACCTGCTGGCACATGGACTCGGGTGCACTCTGGGCCGCCACTCGACTAGCAGCGACTCCCTCCTCCAGCCGCGCGCGAGCGGCGCCGTGCTTCCCGCGCAGCCTTGCCGCCTGGCCAAGACCCATCAGCGTCCAGGCCTCGCCGACGCGGTTGCCAGCTTCGCGAAAGAGGACGAGGGCCTCGTCCAGTTGGGCTTCGGCTGTCACGTAGTCGCCCTGCGCCAGACGCAGAGAGCCAAGTCCATACACGCATGCCGCGCGTGCAGCACTGCGGCGTTCACTTCCAGGAAGGGCCAGTGCCTGCCGAAACCAGCCCTCGCCCTCGGTGAAGTGGGCGCGCACCAGCCAGAAGCGGCCCAGCGTGCCGGCCAGGCGCTGGGCGCGCTCGACGTCTGGCTGGTCGACCAGCCAGCTCAGCGCCAGCCGCAGGTTTGCGTGGTCGCGATCGAGCTGGTCCAGGCCGAGCATGGCCGTCGGGCCAAGCAGGTCGGGCTGGACTGATTCAGCGCGCGCCAGAAAGTACGCGGCCTGCCGGCCGTTCAGCACCTCCATTTCGCCCCGAGCCACCAGTCGTTCCCGCGCGTCTTGCCGGAGCGGTTCCAGGAGCCTGCACCAGACCGGGCCGACAGCAGGCCCTGCGCTCACCACCAGCGACTTGTCCACCAGACGGGCCAGCAGCTCCAGCACGTGTTCGGCGTCGATTCCGTCGCCAGCGCACACCGCCTCGGCAGCTTCTAGCGTCCAGCCGCCCGCGAATATCGATAGCCATTCGAGCAGCCGTCGCTCTGCGTCCGTGAGCAAGCTGTAGCCGACGCGCTTGATCAACAGTGCGAGCAACTGGTTGCTCTGCTCGGTGGTCCAGCGCTGCCGTGCGCCAGCTTCACGGTCGCACGTTCCATGACGTCGCGGCCAGCGGCGCGACCACCGGCAATCGCGCGTCGAAAACGCTCGGCCCAGGCGTGCTCGAAGCCCAGCAATTTCACGAGCTCGACGAGCTGGTCAGAGTAAAGGACGACGCCGTGCGTGCTATCGAGCACTTTCGCCATGGCCGGATGCGGATAGCTCGGCCGTTCACGCGCCGCGAACCCGCGCGTCGAAATAACTCTCCTCGGCTTCCTTGCTGTAGACGCCTGGCTTCCAGAGTGCCAGGAGCTGCGCCAGGTCCTCCACCGAGCGCAACGCTTGCCCGTGCTGCGACCGCAGCTCGGCAAGCTCCGTGGCCCGCCTCAACAGCATGCGAAACCCGGTGCTCTCCACCTGGCTGATGCCGAGTGTGTCTACCGGGTGGTGCTCCACGCGAGTCTTGCACCGAGTACATACGGCAGCACCGGCTCTGCTCCCGTATGGCGGGAGGCGCCTGGTGGCGGCAGCTTTTGACACGACTGAGTTCATCAACGTCTCACCTCGGCGTCACACTGCTCGAGGTGCGTCGCAGACACTAACCGGAAAATCGAGGCGTCTATCACGGGCCAGGTGATTGCCGTCGACGGCGGCATGACCGCGATTCAGGGATCTTCGTTTGACACCGTCCCGGCCGCCGCATAGAGTGGCTGGCGCTCCCAAAACGTTTGGGTACATTGCTCGTGGGCATGGGGGCACGCGAGCCACAGGGGGTTTCAGGGCATGGACGAAGTTCAAGCGTCGAACCACCGCACAGTGACGCGGCGCGGCGTCCTCAAGATGACCGCTGCAGGCGCGCTGGGCATCGGCGCCTCCAGCCTGCTGGGCACGTCGGCCGCCGCCGCGAGCGAGAACGTCTTCTCGGCGCCACAGCTGCAAGCCAGCAAGATCACGTTCCTGGTCAACTCCGGCGACGGCGATAAGGTCCGCGGCGTCGCGCCCGCGTACACCGCGAGCACCGGCACCCAGGTGGACGTGCTCGAGCTGCCGTACGACCAGTCCTTCCAGAAGCTGCAGATCGCGCTGTCGCAGAAGAGTGACGCCTACGATCTGGCCTCGCTGGACGATCCATGGATCCCTCAGTTCGCGGGCGGCAAGTTCCTGGCCCTGCTCGACGACCTGTACGCCAAGACCGGCACTCAGCCAAACCCCGATTTCCAGCCGCAGCTGTTCGGCCTGGGTGACTGGCCGAAAGGCTCAGGCTTAAGAGCAGTCCCGTGGCTGGGCAATGTGCAGGTCTTCGCCTGGCGCAACGACCTCATCGATCAGCGACCGAATACCTGGGACGATGTCGTTGCGACCGCGCAGAAAATCGTTGGTGGCAGCTCCGGCGTCTACGGCTACGGAATCCGCGGCGCGGCCGGCAATCCGGCCACGACAAGTTTCCTGCCGATCACGCGCGGGTACGGCAAAGATGTGCTGAGCCCGACGTTCGTGCCGCAACTCGACACACCTGAGGCGCTGTCGGCGTTGAACACGGCCCTGAAACTGCGCGACGCGGCACCGCCAGGCGCAGAGAACACGCAGCACGCCGACAACGGCCGCAACATGTACACGGGTGCGATCGCCATGAGCGGCGACATCTGGCCCGATCAGCTACTGCAGATCTTTGACCCGTCCCTGTCCAACGTCGTTGGCCTGGTCAGCATCGGTCCACAGCCGGCCCAATCGGGCGTCAGCCCGGCCAACATGACCGGCACGTGGCTGCTGGGCATTCCCGGTGGCAGCAAGAACGCCGATCGCGCTTTCGACTTCATGAACTGGTTCACACAGCTCGACCAGCAGAAGAAGCTGCTGATGCAGTTCAGCGTTCCGCCCACGCTGACGCCACTGTTCAACGATCCCGAGGCTGCGGCCAAGTTCCCGTTCCTGCCGGGTCTGCTGGATGCGGCGACCAAGGCAGTGCCGCGGCCGCGGACGCAGTACTACTCGGGCGTCGAGGACATCATCGGTCGCTACCTGTCGCAAGCCATCGCCGGGCAGATTGACGCCGAGGGTGCGCTGAATCAGGCCAACACCGAAGTCCGCGATTTTCTCGTCCGCAACGGGCAATTGAGCTGAGTGCCTGTTGAGACAGATGCCTGCGAACGGCTCACAGCCAACCAGTGCTGAGGCAGCGTTCGCAGGCAGTCTTGCCCACGCGGGAGTCGTTCCGGCGCGGGCGCCGTGGTGGGAGCGCAACATCCAGTACCTGTTGCCGCTACCTACCGTTCTGCTCCTGGCGATGTTCGTCATTTATCCAACGGTCACCGCCATTCAGTTCAGCTTCAACCATGTCAGCATTACCGCCGACGGCCTCAGCTTGCGGTTCATCGGCCTGGACAATTTCGCGAGAGCATTCCGCGACCCATTGATCGCAACCGCGGCGCGGCAAACGCTGGAGTGGGTCGTCGTCGTCACGCTGGTGGAGATGGCTCTGGGTCTGGGGCTCGCCCTGCTCGTGACCTCGGGCGTGCGCCTGCGCGGGCTGGTCATCTCGGTGCTGATGATTCCGATAGTGTTGCCGCCGGTCGCCGTCTCGCTCGCCTGGCGCTTCAGCTACCAGGAGCAGTTCGGCGTTTACAACTATCTGCTCAGCCTGATGCACGTCGGCCCGGTGCGCTGGTTGTCCGATCGCAACATCGCCCTGTACAGCGTGATGGCGACCGACATCTGGCAGGCAACGCCATTTGTGTTCCTCTTGCTGCTGGCGGGCTTGCAGGCAATGCCGCCGGATCCATTCGAGGCGGCGGCGATCGACGGCGCGACCCCATGGCAGGTGTTTCGCACCATCACGCTACCCTTGCTCAGGCCGACGCTGCTGGTCGTTCTCTTGCTGCGCACGATCGACGCAGCGCGCATTTTCGACAAGATCTTTGTCATGACCAACGGCGGTGGACCTGGTACGGCAACGGAAACTTTGACCATGAGCATCTACAAGTCGGCGTTCATTCAGTTTGATTTCGGCTATGCCGCGGCGCTGTCGTTTTTGTTTCAGATTTTGCTGGTCATTCTGGGCACGATCTACGTGCGCCGAGTGCTCAAGGAAAACTGAATGGGCGCCACGATGGTCGGCGGTACCCGCGCGTTCTTCGTCGCGAAGCACGTCCTTCTCGCGGGCATTCTGATCGGCGTGCTCTTCCCGGTGTACTGGCTCGCGACCATGTCGATCAAGAACAATCGCGAGCTGTCCGCACGACCACCGACACTGATCGTGCAGAACCCGACGCTGCAGAACTTCTACAACATCCTGGTGACGCAGAACTTTTTCCAGTACGCCTGGAACAGCGTCATCGTCGCACTGACTGCCACTCTGATCGCAACAACGGCCGGCTCATTGACCGCGTACGGCCTGTCGCGTTTCACATTGCCCAAAAATCTCAATTATCAGCTGCTTTTTACCGTGCTCACCGTGCGCATGTTTCCACCGAGCGTGACGGTCATCCCGATCTACATCCTGTTCAATCAGGAGATCCTGGGCGTCAAGCTCTACGACACGCAATTCGGCCTCGGTCTGGTGCACGCGTTCATCGACATTCCGCTGGTGGTGTGGATCATGCTCGGCTTCTTCCGCGAGATTCCGCGCGACATTGAAGAGGCAGCCCTGGTCGACGGCGACAGTTGGCTGGGCGCGTTCCGTCGGCACATCCTGCCGCTGGCCGCACCGGGCCTGGCGGCGACCGCCATCCTCGTGGCAATCTCGTCATGGAACGAGTTTCTCTTCGCGCTCGTGCTGACACAGCGTTCGCAGACCCTGCCGATTGCTGTCGCGGGTGAGATCACCCAGTTCGACATCCTGTACGGCAACCTGATGGCCGCCGGGCTTTTCGCGGCGGTGCCGGTGGTCATCTTCGCGCTGCTGGTCCAGCGGCACATCATCCGCGGTCTGACGCTCGGTGGCGTCACGGGATGACCGGCGATCGTACCCCGGAGCGAAGCGTAGTGGGCTTGAAGACGACCAGCGCTTCGGTGGTATTCGAGGAGGTCAGCAAGAGTTTTGGTCCGGTGCTGGCGGTCAACAAGCTCAACCTGCAGGTGGCGCAGGGCGAGTTCCTGGTCCTACTGGGACCATCGGGCTGCGGCAAAACGACGAGCCTGCGCATGCTGGCCGGCCTCGAACGGATCAGCAGCGGCACGATTCGCATCGGCGACACTGTCGTCAACGAACTTCCGCCTCGGTCGCGCAACGTGGCCATGGTGTTCCAGAGCTATGCGCTCTATCCACACCTGTCGGTATTCGACAACCTGGCCTATCCGCTGCGGATTCGCGGCCTGCCCAGAGACAGCATCACACCGCGCGTGCGCGAAGTCGCGGGCTTGTTGCAGATCGATAGTCTGCTCGAGCGGCGACCCAAACAGTTGTCGGGCGGGCAGCGGCAGCGCGTGGCTCTGGGCCGTGCAATCGTGCGTCACCCGGCGGTGTTCCTGATGGACGAGCCGCTCTCGAACCTCGATGCGCAGCTGCGGGTCCACACGCGCGGCGAGCTGAAGCGGCTCCAGAGGGAGCTGAGCGTCACCACGATTTACGTGACGCACGATCAGGCAGAGGCGATGACCCTGGCCGATCGCGTGGCGATTATGCGTGACGGGTTGCTGCAACAGATCGGGCCACCACGTGAGATCTACGACCGCCCCGCGAACATGTTCGTGGGCGCCTTCCTGGGCAGCCCCGGCATGAATTTTCTGCGCGGGACACTGACCGCTTCCGAAGATCAGCTTTCGTGGTCCGCGAACGGTCATGCGCTGTCGTTACCGCCAGAATGGTCTGCTGCCGTTGCTGGCTCGTCCTCTGCTTCCGACGTCGTGCTCGGCATTCGTCCTGAGAACGTCACGCCCACCGAGGAGTCCGACAGCCGGGCCCTGCCAGGGGAGGTCTACGTTTCCGAAGCGCTCGGCAACGAGACGCTGGTCCGCCTCCAGGTGGCCGGCCAGGAACTCGTCCTGCGCGCCGACGCGAGCTTCGAACCCGAGATCGGCGCCAGGGTTTGGGTCCGCCCGGACCTCCGCCGCGCCCACCTCTTCGACGCCCAGACCGAAACCCGCATCATCTAGCGGCGAAACCATCGCCAGCGCCTGTCTGGGATATTTGACGGCAACATCGGGAGCATGAAGCAGTAGTGACAGAGAGCAAGGGGAGGACGCTGCCGATCGCCACCGCTGGGCTGGTCCAGCGCAACCTGATTCGCGGTCTTACAGCCGGAGCGGTGAAAGCATGAGCGCACGCAAGCGCTGCCTGATGGTTGGCGCGGGCGGCATGGCCGAGACGTGGATCCGTCAGATTCTGCCGCGATTTTCCGAACGCCTCGAGATCGTGGGCCTGGTCGACGTCAGCGAACGTGCCCTCGCGCAATCTGGCGATTTTCTCGAACTTCCTGACGACCAGCGCTTCACCGGTATGGACGCCGCGTTCGACGCGGTCGATGCGGACTTCTGTCTCGTGGTCATCCCGGCGGCTTTTCACAAGTCGGCCGCCGCCGGCGAGCAGAATCGATGGCGCCACGAGGCCTACCGAGTGCAGTGCGAGCGCGGCTCTGTGAGCGTCGGTTCTGACCAGATGGTCTGCGTCCACCGTCACACGCGCGCAGGTGGGTTAGAGACGCAAGAGATCGCCGCGACGCAGCCGCGCCACGAGGCGCACGCCTGGGTCCTCGACGAGTTTCTCACCTGGCTGGACGGCGGTCCGACGCCGGCCACGACGCTCGACGACAACATCCGCACGGCGGCGACGATTTCGGCGCGATCCACGCTGCGCATAACCGTCAGATGATCGATGTCCAGCAAATGCTGAGTGAGGTGTATGACTGATTCTCCATTACGCGTCACCGTGTGGGGCGAGAACCTGCACGAAAAGAACACAGCGACGGTCCAGACACATTACCCGCATGGCATGCACACCACTATCGCCGAGGCGATTCAACGTATGCTCGGCGAGCGAGCATATGTACGCACGGCCACGTTCGACCAGCCCGAGCACGGTCTCACCGTGGACGTTCTGGACGAAACGGACGTTCTCACATGGTGGGGTCACATCGCGCACGCGCGCGTGGTTGACGCCGTCGTGGATCGCGTGCACGAGCGCGTGCTGCTGGGCATGGGACTGGTAGTACTGCACTCTGGCCATCACTCCAAGATCTTCACGCGGCTGATGGGCACCGGCTGCGCCCTGCGCTGGCGCGAAGCCGCCGAACGTGAACTCGTCTGGAACGTCGCGCCCGGCCATCCGATCACGCGAGGGTTGCCGGAGGTGTTCGCGATCCCCCAACAGGAGATGTATGGCGAGTTCTTTGACATTCCGCAACCGGACGAGCTTGTGTTTATCTCGTCGTACGCAGGCGGCGAAGTCTTCCGCAGCGGGTGCGCATTCCGTCGCGGACAGGGCCGCATCTTCTACTTCAGTCCGGGCCATGAGGACTATCCGGTCTATCACCAGCCGGAGGTCCAGCAGGTTATTGCAAACGCGGTGAGCTGGGCGGCTCAACCAGGGCTCGCGCCGTACCGGACCTTCAGAAAGACCCTTCACTCGCCCATGGGCTGGTATGAGGCCGGCGCGACGGAACCGACCGTCAGTGCAGTGGCCGAGTAAGCGACCGCCGCTCGACGACGTAGCGGGCAGTCGGTCGCTGCGAGCCGTGACCAATAGTGCCGGGTTCGTTGAGGCCACCGAGCCGTTCCGGCGTGAGCTGCTCGCACACTGCTACCGCATGCTCGTCTCGGTCCAAGATGCGGAGGACCTCTCGCCCGAGCCGCACCACTGTGCTGTTGACGAACTCCAGCTCGAGTTGGTGTTGAACTGCGCCGTCCCTGGCGCTGCCGTACTCCGCGCCGTGGCAGCGGGGGCTGCCGCGGTCGCACTGGCAGCGGGGCCGCGCGATAGGCGCTAAAGCAGCATTCGCGGGCTGCTTCGTATCGCCGTTGCGGGTATCCGGCGCCCAGAGTCCGGGTTGTGCTTCGCGTGCTTGTTGCTGGGCGGCCTTGAAGTCAGTCTGGTATCTGTACGGTGTGCTGTACGTGTACTCCTGGGCGTAGCGGGCAGCAATCATCTGCTTGTTGAAAAACGTGCGATCCTCCAGCCACACGTATGCAAGCAGTCGCCCGTAACGATCGCGTGTGTCGTGGGTCGGATCCTGTTCCAGTGTCGCAGCAGGTGTGGTCGGTGGAGCTGTTTCGGCAGACGTGGTGGGCGGTGGTGTTGGGGCCTGCGTCGGCGGAGTGGCGCCGCCGCGACAGTCGCGCCAGGTTTGGTATGGAGCGGCCACGCCATCTGCGCCGTCTCTGCACCGCCGCGTTGCGATAACCCCAGTGAGCCTCAGAACAAAGGTTCCCATCTGGACGGGAGTTGAACACAATGTCATCCACGGAACGTCACGCACACTCACAACCGGCATCTCGCGCTGCCTGACGATCAGATGCGTGTGATCGTCCTCGGCACAGCCGTCCCGCCAGAGCCTTGACACGATCTGCCGCCCGGTTGGCGCAAACGCCGACGATCGTCGCCACGTAGACCCCGGGACCCTGAAGCTTGCCCTTGCCATCCCCGCGAGGGGGTGTGCCTGGTCAACCCGTCGAACGAGGACAGCCCGGTGCACGCCAAGGACCGCATCGGTCAATTACGTCAGGCACGCCGGAACCCACCCTCGCGCGCCAGCATCGGACGATGCACAATTCGGGACCATGCCCGAGCAGTTGCGCGTTGCCGTCGGACTACCGTCGAAGGCCGAGGATTGGCATTTTATTCTTGCCCGGCAGATGGGGTGCCAGGAGGTCGTCCTGGCCACTCCGGCGGATCTACCGGGCGACGAGCGCTGGGAATATGACGACCTGCTTCGCCTGCGCAAGCGAGTGGAAAGCTTCGGTCTGAAGATCGGAGCAATCCAGAACACACCGGCCCACTTCATCGATGAGGCGCGCCTCGGTCTGCCTGGGCGCGACCAGCAGATCGAGAATTATCAGGCGACGATTCGGAACGTCGGTAAGGCGGGCATTCCCGTGCTTTCGCACAATTTCCGTCCCGATCCGCTGTATCGCACGGGGACGAAGCCCGGTCGTGGCGGAGCGGTCACGACCACGTTTGACCGGACACTCGCACGCGATCGTCCGCTCACGTTTGGTCGCGAGTTCACGGCCGACGAGATGTGGGCCAATTACGAATACTTTGCCAGGGCGGTGTTGCCCGTCGGTGTGGAGGCCGGCGTGCGCTTGCCGATTCACCCAGACGATCCGCCTGGCGAACCGATTGGCGGAGTGGCCCGCATCTTTTCCAGCTTCGAAGGTTTTGAACGCGCGCGGCAACTGGTGGGTGACAGTCCGGCGTGGGGGCTCCTGTTCTGCATTGGCTGCTGGACAGAAATGGGCGGCACCGCAAACGTGCTCCGCGGTATTCGGCATTTTGGACCGCGCAATCAGATCGTGTACGTGCATTTCCGTAGCGTCGAGGGGCAAGGCGATCACTTCTCCGAATGTTTCATCGGCGAGGGTCCGTTGGAGGTGACCACCGTCGCGCGAGCGCTGAAAGATGCAGGATATCGTGGATTCGTCATTGACGACCATGCGCCGAAAATGATCGGCGACGAAGATTGGCATGCTCGCGCACGCTCCTATCAGACGGGTTATCTGATGGGACTGATTCGCGCCATTCACGATCTGGGGTGAGTGGCGCTTGGGCGCGTTCGGGTCGGTCACGGCCGACGTGTCCGACGCAGGAGTTCAGATGCCGCGTGGGTGCTCAACTGCCTCGATCGAGCGCCCAATGATGTCGAGGATCACATCGATATCACTGGTTGTCGCGACGAGTGGCGGCGCGATCGCGACGAACCACGGTGCCGCACGCAGGAGCAACCCGCGCCGACGTGCCTGCGCGGCGACATCGAGCCCGATGCGCCGTGTTGCGCGTGGAGCAAACGAGTCCTGATCGAAGACGATGCCCTGGAGCATCCCACGTCCCCGTACGAGCACGATCTCCGGATGCCGTTCCGCCAGGCGACCCAAGCGCTCCCGCAGATATGTGCCGGTGCGATCTGACTGGCCGACGATGTCGTAGGCCTGCATATGTTCGAGGGCCGCCAGTGCCGCCGCGCACGCGACAGGGTTGCCGCCATACGTGTGGCCTGCGAACAACTGTGTGCCAGGCTCGCCCCAGAACGGTTCCGCAACTCGGTCGGCCATGAACACGATCGACAGTGGGCTGTAACCGCCGGTCACACCCTTGCCGCAGCAGAAGATGTCTGGCCAGACATCCGGATGCTCGGCGCCGAACCATTTGCCAGTGCGACCGAAGCCGGTGATGATCTCGTCGAAGATCAAGAGGATATTGTGTTCGTCACAGACCTCGCGCAAGGCACGCATGTAGCTGTCCGGTGGCACCACCACTCCGGCCGACATCAGAATGGGCTCGGTGATGATCGCGGCGATCGTTTCCGGCCCTTCCAGCTCGACGGTGGCGCGGAGTAGCCGGATGTAGGCTTCCGCCGCCTGCTCGGTCGACATCGCCGGGTGCGGCGGACTATCGGCGTCAGGCGTGTGGAGGTGCACGAAACCGGCCGGCAGCGGCTCGAACGCGTTCTTCCAGCCAGCCCATCCACTCGCCGCGAGCGCGTTGCCGGTACCGCCGTGATAGCCCCGATAGTGGGACAGGATCTTGTACTTGGCAGCGTTGCCGGTTTGTTTATGGTACTGGCGGGCAACCTTGATCGCGGCCTCGTTCGCCTCGGATCCGCCGGACAGGAGCTTTACAGTGGCGAACTGGGGCGGAACAAGTGCTAGCAGACGTTCCACGAGCTCGGCCGCGCGCGTGTTGGTCCCAAGCGTTGGTGCTCCAAATGCCAGCTGACGCGCCTGGACAGCCAGAGCGTCGGCAATCTCGGGATTCCCATGGCCCAGGTTACTGGTGAAGACACCCGACAGGCCGTCGATATACGTCCGCCCCAGGTTGTCTGTTACGCGTATTCCTTCGCCGGATTCGAGCACCAGCGGGTTCTCGGCGAAGGTCTTCATCTGGGTGAAGTCCACCATCAGGTGGCGTGCGATATCAATTGTCATGGTCAATCCAACATACGTATTCGCGATGCGCGCCAGCTCTTGACGAAGTGAGTCTTACCGTCGACCTGGATCTCCACGCGCGACTGGAACCGAAAACAGTCTGTGTCGCTGACGAGAGACTCGTTGGCTTCGATTCGAATCTCGTGCTCCGGGCGGTGAATCGTGTACACATGCTCCGCGCGCATATGTGCGTTGGCCGGGTTCTTGCGCGACACGGTGTAACGTGACCGGGCCTCGCGCTGGGCGCGGCTCTGGCCGAACGCGGCGCGTTCGGTGCGACTGTTTGGGAGCGCACCACTCAGTCGCTCCAGCTCGACGGTGACGCTGTCATTCACCATGTCATGCGTGATGGTGTGTGTGGCGCCGGTGTAATCCATGTCCGTCGGCTCGCGGCGCGGAGACGGAGACAACCGCGGTGGCGGCAGCCTGGGTGCATTGTCCGGGGCAAGTGGCAGGCGGATGTGCGAAGGATGGGTCCGGCCACGGTGGAGCGTGTGAACCGCTGGCGCTCCGGCGGGCCAGGCGTTCTGGAAATCGGCGCTCGCTACTGACAGGCGCATTGCGTGACCCGCGGGCACGATGTACGCGACGTACTTGAGCTTGATCCGAAGCTCGTAGATCGTATCGGGCACCACCGCTTCGGGCCTGGTGTGTGAAGCGCGGTGCGACAGCAGCAGGCCGCCATCAGTGAGCCACTTGGAGGTACCGTCAGGCGCGACATCGCACAATTTCACGTGCATATAGCCGCTCTCGGCTGTTGACGACACGTACAGAACGACCTCGGGCCCTCCGGTCACCTCCGTATCGGTCTCGAATGGGGCCGAAGTGTACGTGAGGGACTTGAGCTCGTCCGCGCGCTGATCGAGAGGCATGGCCCACGGAATCACACCGCCGCCCCAGTAGATGCCTGAGGTGATTCCGACGGTTGGGTCATACTCATACGACGACTGTGCGGGGGCGGGCGGAACGCCGGCGGCGAGTGCGCCGTCATTGCCCAGATACATGGTGATGGGTTGCATGCGCGCGGGCGGCCACTCCGTCTCCGCTTGCCACCGCCCCTCGTCCATCATCCGCGCGAGCTCGCGAGGCGCCGACCATGTGCGCACGTACAGATTCAATGGTGGCTCGTCGGTCACGCCGTTGTCGATGCCTTTGAGCCAGCGGTCGAACCATTTCAGCATCTCGGACCGAAACTCGATTCTCGGGCCTGGGACCGCCATTTCCGGCCAATCGTGGTCCCACGGCCCGATGAAAGCGCGCTTGGGCGCAGAAAGATTGGCGAACGCGCGCAGGATCGGCGTGGGGTAACAGTCTGCCCAACCGCTCCACAGCATGGTAGGTACGGCGATGCGACTATAGTCGGGCTGCAGAGATCGGGACGTATAGAACCCGTCGTCGAGCGGATGGCGGATCCAGTCGATGCCCCAGGGCACATTGTTGTCGAGTCGTTCCTGCCACATCTCCGCCCATCGCTCACCGACAATTTCGGGATCGGGCGGAGCAAAGTTGTCGGCTGTCATGAGGGGTGAGAATGTGTCGAACATGTACGGTCGGATGCTGCCGCCCGGGTACACCCAATCACCGTAGACCGTGTCGTTGGACGAGCCGACGACGAGTGCCTTCAGATGCGGTGGCTTCTGAGTTCCGACTTGCCACTGGACGACCCCGCCGTATGACATGCCCCACATGCCCACGTTGCCATCGCACCAGGGCTGCCGAGCAATCCACTCCACCATCTCGTACGCATCCCGCTGCTCCGTGGCCGAGTAGATGCTCTGCGTCGAGCCGCCGGAGTTGCCCGTGCCGCGCACGTCAAAATAGACCACCGCATAGCCGTGCTCGGCGAACCAGCTGGGACCGTCCCAGCGGTGGTTGTACTCGGCATCGCAGTACTCCGACTTGACCGACGTGAGCGTGCGGTACGGGTTGTACGCCACGATGGCCGGAAATTGCCCGTCACTGTCCGGCCGGACAATGACGGTGCCGATTTCCACGCCGTCACGCATGCGTGCTCGGACCCCGCGGTCGAGACGAATCGAAAATGACGTCATAGCATTCTCAGGCGCGGATCCAGCCCATCACGCAGGGCGTCGCCCAGGACATTGAACGACCAGACCAGCAGGAAAATCGCCAGACCCGGAAAGGTGACGAACCACACGGAGTGGTCCATCACCTGATAGCCATCCTGCAGCAGGGAACCCCAGGATGCGTCGGGTGGCCGTGGACCGAAGCCCAGAAACGAGAGCGCAGCTTCGAGCAGTATCGCGTTCGCGGCGAGCACCGACGCCATGACAAGCAGCGGCGAGAGTGCGTTCGGCAGGAGTACGCGCCGCAAAATATGACCTGACGTAGCACCCGCGCTGCGAGCCGCGAGTACGTAGTCCTTGTGCATCTCGGCCATGACCGACGCGCGCGCAATCCGCGCTGTGACAGGGATCCCGAGGACACCGATGGCGACGGTCACCTGGGCGACGCCTGGACCGAGCGCTGTCACGAGCGTCAACGCCAACAGGATGGCGGGAATCGCCAGCAACGCATCCAGGAACCGCATGAACAGGTCGTCCAGCCAGCCCCCGGCGTAGCCCGCGACCATGCCGATGGGCACTCCAATCATCAGCGCAAGCGATGTGGCCGCAACGGCAACCGAGATCGAAATCTGAGCTCCGTATAGCATCCGACTGAGCAGGTCGCGTCCGGCATCGTCGGTCCCGAGCAAGAATTGCAGACTCGGCCCGGCGAATCGGCTGCGTGCGTGCATCTCGGTCGGATCGTACGGTGCGACCAGCGGGGCGGCCACTGCCGCCGCGACGGTCAGCACGATGACCAGCAATCCGACGAGCGCCGTGCGTCGGCGCACGATGGCGCGCAATGTTACTCGCAGCACTGCGGGCAGGGCGAGTCTTCGACCGACGGCGCCGCTGCCCGGAGTCCAGTCGAGTCCGACGGGCGTCGGGCTGCCGGACGGCTGTGGCGTCGTGACCATGGTCATAAGGTCAGGAATAACGAATACGAGGATCCAGGTACGGATAGAGGATGTCGATCAGCAGGTTCAGCACGACGAATGCGATCGCAATCGTCGTGACCGTCCCCTGCACGATGGAGTAATCACGCTTGAAGACGCCATCGACTGTGAGCCAGCCCATGCCCGGCCACGAAAAGACCCATTCGATGATGACGGCCCCTCCAATGAGGCTGCCAAACTGGAGTCCGACGAAGGTGAGGGTCGGCAGGACTGCGTTGCGCAGTTGATGTCGGAGGAGGACGGCGGCATCGCCAAGCCCTTTGGCGCGGGCGACCGTCACGTACTCCTGCCGCATCACGTCCAGCAAGCTCGAACGCAAGAACCGCATGATTGGCGCGGCAATGATGAGTGCCAGCGTCAGCGCCGGCAACGCGAGATGTTGCAGGTTGGCGGAGGGATTGTCCAGGAGCGGCTCGTAGCCGACCGATGGGACCCAGTGGAGCTGCACCGCGAACAGCAGCATCAGCATGATCCCGAGCCAGAATCCCGGAACCGCCATGCCGAGCGTCACAAAGCCGGTGACCGCCCAGTCGACCCAGCTGTTCTGATACGTGGCCGCCAGAATCGCCGCCGGTATCGCCAGCAGCAGCGCGAGAATGAATGCGGCGACGGTCAGCTCGACCGTCGCGGGCAACTTCTGACTGATGAGAAGCCCCACCGGCTCCTGAGTGATGTACGAGACGCCCAGGTCGCCATGCAGCGCGTTGGCCGCCCACAGCACGTAGCGCTCAGGGAGAGGCAGGTCCAGGCCCATCTGGTGGCGCAACTGGGTGACGAACTCCGGGCTGGCGCCGGACCAGGTGCCCTGTCGGGCGATGACCGGGTCGCCGGGGAGCAAATTGAGGCACAGGAAGACGGTCACCGTCACGATCACGACCACGACCGCGCCCTGG
Organism: Chloroflexota bacterium; assembly: GCA_019247135.1. The sequence goes on from JAFAPL010001149.1 coordinate 15,973, forward strand.
AGAATACGTCGGACGATGTAGCGCTGCACGGCTGCTCAGCGGTCGAGCCAGGCGTTCTCGAAATGCGGTACCCAGTCTGCTTCGGCGTAAAAGCCCTTCAGCGCTTTGGTCACGCCATACAGTCCCACTTGCGTATACGGCAGCGGACACGGCACGTCCTTGGCGATCATTTCCTGAGCCTGCGCGTACAGCGACATGCGCTGATCTTTGTCCAGCGTCGTCTGTGCCTTCGCGAGCAGGTCATCCACCTGGACGTTCTTGTAGTGATTGAAGTTCGTCGAGCTGTTCGACTGAAGCGTCACCAGGAAAAAGAACGGGTCGCTGTAGCCGACGTTGCCGTTGCTGATGATGCGTGCCGCCCATTGCTTGTCCTGTGGCGGCGCGAAGATCGCCGCCCATGCGGCCAGGTCCAGTTTCTCGATGTTGACCTTTAATCCGATTTTCTGGAGGCTCTGCTGCATGATCTCGCCCGTCGTAACCCACTCCGGGTTGGCGGTGGAGATGGCCTGAAACGTCAACGTCGTGTCGCTGGTGACGCCGGCGGCGTCGAACAACTGCTTGGCTTTGGTGAGGTCGTACTCCGCCTTGGCGAGGCTTTGATTGAAGGCCCAGTTGTCCTCGGGCAGTGGAACGTCGTAGTCGTGCTGGAGAAACTGACCGTAGAAGGCGACCTCGTTGATCGATTTCCGGTCGGTTGCGTATGAGAGTGCCTGGCGAACGCGAACGTCGTTGAACGGCGGCTGGTTGTTGTCGATCATCAGCATCTGGACCACCGCGTTCTTTGGACCGTGGTACAGCGCCAGGTTCGGGTCCTTCGAGACTTCGTCCGCGTGAGGCGTCGACAGCTGCCACACCGAATCGACGCCACCTGTCTTGAGCGCCTGCACGACGGCGGTGGCGTCCTTGATCGTCTTGAGTACGACCTGGTCGAGGTAGACGTGGTCCTTGTCCCAATAATCGGCGAAACGCTTGATTGTCAGGTGATCGTCCTGAACGTACTCGCCGAACTGAAACGGGCCGGTGCCAATCGGATTCGTGCCGACATCAGCCGCATTCTCTTTGGCCACGATCATGACCTTCGCGAGACCGTCGATCTGGGGCGCAAACGGACTCTTGTTGACCAGCTTTACCGTGTTGGCGTCGACAACTTCCGAGTGGTCGTATTGCGGCAACGAGAAGGAGGCCCAGCGTGAACCTGTGGCGGAGTCGGCGACGCGGTCCAATGTGAATTTCACGTCGTCGGCCGTCAGGTCGCGGCCATTGTGAAACTTCACGCCCTGGCGCAGCTTGAAAACATAGGTCTGCGGATCCACGACCTGCCAGCTCTCGGCCAGGGCCGGTTGGGGCTCCATGGCTTCGTTCATACGTACCAGGCCATCGAAGATGCCGTGGTGCACGTTCTGGTCATTCAGGAGACCCGGCTTGTGGGGGTCGAGGGTGGTGAAGCCCTGCCCGGTGCCAAACGTGAAGGTGCCGCCCCGTTTTGGCGTTCCAGACGCGGCGGCGGGTGCGGACGTGGCCGCGGCGGCGGGTGCGGACGTGGCGGCGGCAGCCGGTGCCTGTGTCGCCGGCGCCGCCGCCGTGGGTGCAACTGTGGCTGGAGCTTGCTGCGCTGGAGCCGTCGCAGGTGGTGGCGCCGAGCACGCTGCAAGTAGCCCAATGCCAAATAGACCCAGCGTCTGTGTAAGTGCCGCGCGGCGCGTCAGGCGTGTGTGCTCATATTGGCCCATGGTTGCTACCCCCTGTGCTCGGCGGGAATGACGGGCAGGATCACCCGTGACGGGTGTGCGGCATCGGCGTAGACGGTATTCCGAGCGACCACCGTGTGCGTGTGGCGCCCGACTGGTTCGCCGGTATTGGGATTGACGTCGAAGCGTGGAAAATTGGAGCTCGCTACATCGAGTCGGATTCGATGACCCACCGCGAAGACGTTGCTGGTGGGCGGCAGCGACAGGCAGACCTCGTACAGCTCGCCAGGACGCATCAGGTCCGCACGCTCCCAACTGCCGCGATAGCGGGCGCGAATGATCGAGTCCACCAGATTCATCGCGTACCCATCCGGATAGTCCAGGTTGGGCGGATAAACGTCGACGAGCTTGGCCGTGAAGTCGGTGTCCACGGCAGACGATGAAATCCACAGGTGGACCTCGATCGGGCCGGTAACTTCGATGGAGGTCACGAGCGGCTCGGTTTGAAAAACGAGCACGTCCGGCCGCGTCGCGAGCGCCAGGTACGGGGGGCGCGCGCCAAGAATGCCAGGCGATTCACGCTGGTCGGCAGCGCCTGGCGTGACGATGCTGCGCATACGTACGCGGCCTGGAACGAACCGCGCCATGTGGGGCTCGATGCCGTCACCCACCGGCACCATCTCGAAAAATCCGGTGACGTTGGCGGCGATCGTCGGGACAGGATGTGCCGGATCATGGCTGTAGCTCAACGGCTCTCCGTGTGCCGCCGGCTGTTCGAGAGACAGCGATCCGGTGGAGTGCAGGTAATACGGCTCATAGCGCGTGCGCGCAAGCGGCCATTCGCGTTCGTCGCGCCAGCGCCCGCCATGCTCCAACCGGCCCGCCGCGTTCTTGCGACCAGAACCGCCGCCCATCACGAAGATACGCACGGGCGGATCGTTCTCGACTCCCGTCGGCTCATCTTTGAGCCAGTGATCGAACCAGCGCGACTGCTCGGCGTTGTAGCGCGCCAGACCCCAAACGGAGTCTGCGCCGAATTCGACGTCTCCGGCCGATGAGGCACCCTGACGCATGCTGTCATGTGTCCAGGGCCCCATGATGAGCCGCTGCGATGTCGTGTTCTGCTTCGTCATGGTGGCGAAATACGTCGTCGTGGCGATGGAGTACGGGTCATACCAGCCGCTGCTGTACGTGCCCGGCACGTCCGCGTGACGATCGAAGTAGCGCGAGTAATCGTTGTACTCCGCGGACCAGTAGTCGTCGTACTCGCCGCGCCAGTAATAATCGAACAGTGTTCGCTCGAGATTCGGTACGACTCGCAGTGGAGTATGCCCGGGTTTGAACGGAGTGCGAAAGACCCACTCGCGGAGATGGTGCATGGCGTCCCACAACGCCGCCTGCGCTTCAGGGTTGTCGCGAATCTCCTGCGCGTCGTGGGCATGGAGGAACTGCGCTCCAAACATGTGGAGCTGCATCGCGCCACCTTCGCGCGCCTGGTGCGCATAACTGTTGATCGGGCCCACGTCCGGCCAGATCGCGGTCAGATGCGGTGGCCGTTTCAGCGCCATGGCCGTCTGAACCATCGCTCCATGTGAGCTGCCCACGGTCCCGACACGGTCGTTGGACCACGACTGCCGGGCGATCCACTCCACGGTGTCGTACCCGTCGAAGCCGTCCTTGGGCGTCGCGGTGTGGAAGTATTCGCCGGTGCCTTCGGAGTTCCCTCGACCCCGCATGTCCTGAATGACCACGACGTAACCGCGCGGCGTGAAGAAATTGGCCACAGGCTCGACCCACAACCAGTCGGCGGCCTTACCGTATGACGTGCGTCCGAGAATGGTCGGCCATTGGCCGGGTAGTGGCTCACCTTCGCGCGCAGGTCGATAGATGTCGGCCGCGAGACGAACGCCGTCGCGCATCGGCACCGGAACGTCTTTGGCGAGGACGATGCCATACATCGGCTGCATCGTCGATCAGCCGAGCGTGGCCACGGAATAACTCCGCTGCGAACTGATTGGTCGACCCTCCGCGAAGCGGGCTGGACTGAAGAGGTCGATATCAACAACCGAGGTCCGTCCCTCGACGAACTTCTCCGCCACGAGCTCGCCCACCACCGGGCTCAGCTTGAACCCGTGACCACTGAACCCGACCGCGAGGTGAAGCCCCTTTACGTGCGGCACCGGGCCGAGCAGCGGCTGTAAATCGGGCGAGCAATCGTACACACCCGTGTAGCCGCGCCGCAGCACCGCCGTGTCCTGGTCCGGAAAGCGGCGGCAGAAGCGGCCGACCAGCGTCTCGAGCTCTTCACTCGTGGCCGATCGATCGACGTCCACGGCCGCGTCCTCCACCCCTTCGTACGGCGCCGTCGTGCCGACGAGTGTGAGATTCTGGCCTTCTGGGCGATAGTAGCTGCCATTGATCCGATCGGAGACGACCGGGTGCTCGCGGCCGAAGTCGTCCGAACGCTGAACGATCGCAATCGCGTGGCGGATGGGCCGCAGCGACACCTCAACGCCGAGCGGCGCGACGAGTCGTGCCGTACGATATCCGGCCGCCACGACGACCGCACCAGTTTCGATCGGTCCGGCAGTTGTCTCGACGCGCGTGATGCGGCCAGACGTCGCCGTCACTCCAGTGACGTCCACGCCAATGCGGAGCTCAACTCCGAGGGCACGTGCGGCAGCGGCGTAGCTGTTGGTCGTCAGCACCGGATCGGCATAGCCTGAGCGCGGCTCCCACGCCGCGGCTCCGACATCCTCGCGTGCGATACGTCCGTCGAGATCGCCCACATCGTGTGCGGTCAGCAGCCGGGCATCGATGCCGACCCGCTGGTGCATAGCGACGTTGTCGGCCAGCGGCGCGACATCCGTGGGACCAACGAGCACCAGAAACCCGGTTCGACGGAATCCGCTCTCACCTCCAACGAGCTCGCCGAAATGTTCGAACACATGGAGCGCACGCAACGCCATGCGCGCGAGCGCTTCGTGCGTATAGTGCTGCCGCACGAGGGCGCTGGAGCGGCCCGTCGCGCCCGCGGCGATTCCGTCCCTTTCCAGGAGCACGATCCGACCGGCGCGCCGCCGCGCGAGCTGCCAGGCAATGCTGGTACCAGTGCAGCCACCGCCCACGACCACGACATCTGCGCGATCAGGCATCGCCATTCCCTCCGGGCGTGAGGAGCAGGTTGCCGAGCTTGTCCACACTGGCTGAGAAGCCGGGGTGCAACACGCAGGTGGAGTCCAATTCCTCGAAGATCGCTGGTCCCGCGATGTGCATGCCTGCTCGCAGTGCATACCGGTCATGCACGGGGCAGCTCAGAAAGCCTCCCGCCTCGCCAAAGTACACGGGTCGCTGTTTCGGAGCGCAACTCAAGGATGTGCCGATCGGGGCCGACCGCAACCGCGGGCGGGGCATGCGACCGATCGCGGCGACCCGCAACGTCACCAGTTCGGTCGGTTCTTCCGGAGCCGAGAAACCATACGCGCGCTGATGCTCGCGGTGAAAGGCGTCGACGGTTGCATGCACCTGGCCGTCTCGCAGCTCGTTCTCCGGGGCCGGAATCGTGAGCTCGAAGCTCTGTCCAACGTACCGCATCTCCAGGTAGCGCCGGAATGCGATATTGGCGGGCGACACACCGTCCCGTTCCAGAACCGTCCTGCCCTGTTGTTCGAGGCCGGCGAAGGCGCGTTCAACTTCTTCCGGGTTAAGCGACGTAGTCGCGCGATGGAAGGTGCGCGAGTAGTCGTACACGAGATCGGTTGCCAGCAAGCCCAGGGCAGACGTGATACCTGGACTGGCAGGCACAACTGTCAGTGGCATGTGCAACTCGGCCGCCAGACGGTTCGCGTGTAATGGTCCAGCACCGCCGAACGCGACGAGCGCGAAATCGCGTGGATCGTGCCCGCGCTGGACCGACACAAGATGCAGGGCGTTCGTCATCGCCGCATTTGCAATCTCGACAATGCCGTGAGCGGCCG